>JBGPSS010000007.1:0-15417 GCA_041490225.1 Hadesarchaea archaeon | reverse complement strand
TCCAGAGGTCGCTGCGAAGTCATGAAAATCATCAACCAATTGATAGCTGCGTATTTAAGTGTATCGCGCCTTTTTTAGCGTGATGTCGACCAGACGAAGATCCTCTCCGCGAAAAGCTCTGCTCAAACAGATGCGTGATGAGCTTGTCCAAAAATTTGGAGCTGCAGCTGATGAACTATTGAATGGCATAGTAGAGACAGTTGAGTTACAAGATGGTCGCGAAGTTCTACTTGTGAAAGGCAAACCAGTGGCATTCAAGTCACCCGATGGCTTGTTCCCGACCCTTTTTTCTGAGGACAAAATTCCGATGAAGCGCGTGGTCGTGGACATGGGAGCCGTACCACACGTGGCTGGCGGCGCTGATATCATGGCCCCAGGCGTAGTTTCGGTTGCCGCAAACATCCAAACCGGCGAATGCGTGATGGTGGTCGACGAGCGCCACGGCAAGGCGCTCGCCATCGGCTCAGCACTAGTCGAGAGTAAATCTATGAAGGGGCTGAAGGGGCGAGTAATCAAAAATTTACACTATGTCGGAGACGACATATGGAAACTTTCTGTGTAAAATCGACAACTACTAATTTTGGCAGCCATCTTTGAAAAAGAGTTAAATATAAAGAAAGCCATTGCCCATCTGTAGTGGAGGGTGAAAATGGGGATACTTGATCGTTTACGCAGAAAAACGCCAGGGCAATCTGAAGAGGTCGCTCAGGAAGTCCCTACATTTGAAGTTGAGGAGGCAGCCGTGGCCAAGAAAATTTCTGAGATCGAACCGATATTCGTCAAAAGCATGGCCATGCAGAGCCTCGCGGATGTGCAGGGCGTGGCGAACGAGCTGCGACTGGGCAACATCGTGGTTATAGATATTACTTCGCTCATGGAGCAGGATTCCACTGACCTCAAGCGTGCTATAGATCAGCTCAAAGGCATCTGCCAAGGCATAGGTGGCGATGTCGGCAGGCTTACAGAAACAAAAGTCCTAGCCACCCCAAAATTCGTGCGCATTCTATTCAAGGAGTCCGGCGTCTAGTTTAAGGTGCTCCAGATGCAACAGAGGGAGTTCACCCTCCCAATCAAGTGCTGTCCCATCTGCGGAGCTGCTGGAACTTTTCACATGAAGGGGCGGGTAGACAACATCCCCTATTTTGGTGAAATTATGAGCACCTCTTTGAACTGCAGCGCGTGCAAGTTCAAACACGCGGATGTCATGTGCCTTGGGGAACACGAGCCGACGCGCCAAGAGTTCGTGATTTCTTCGGAAGCGGATATGACGGTCAGAGTAGTGAGATCGAGCACAGGGATCGTGGAGATACCCGAGCTCGGCGTGACAATAAAACCAGGGCCGGCGAACGAGGGCTATGTTTCGAACGTTGAGGGTGTGCTCGACAGAATTCAATCCACATTGAAACTTGCCATCAAAAAAGCCGAACCAAAAAAGCGTGAACGCGGCAAAAATCTTTTGAAAAAAATTCAGGCCATTCGGAAGGGTAGGTTAAAAGTGAAACTGATAATTACAGACCCTTTTGGCAACAGCGCAATCGTCGACGAACGAGTTAAAAAACGGGCCTTCAATCAACGCGAACTGAAATCATTGAAAATTGGCGATACGGACGCCCTCGAACGGGCTAACATAGCCTGATGGTTTCAAGGTTGTGCGGCGCCCTCGTCTCCATTCTGAAGAGCTTGTGAATTGCACTCGCTAGATCCATACACTTTGTGTCCTCGCCATGGCAACATATCACGCGCTCTGGCCTCGGGTTGATCCGACGCACGTAGTTTAGCAGCTGTGCACGGTCGGAGTGACCACTGAACCCATCTACAGTATGTATGCTCATGTTCACCTTCACTTCCTCAGCCCTTCCACCGGCGCCCCTGAGCGGCAACTCCCTCCAGCCCTTCTGAATCTTGCGGCCGAGCGAGCCCTCCGACTGATAGCCGACGAATACTAGGCTGTTGCGCGGGTCTGGAGCTAAAGTTTTGAAGTACTCGATCACAGGGCCGCCGGTCATCATTCCGGCCGTCGCCAAAATCACCGAAGATTCACCCTCGATGACCTGCTTTCGTTGATCTGAATTGGCGACTCGCACGAACATATCCGACAGGAAAGGATTCAACCCCTGATGCAAAATCTGATCGCGCAGGTCCGGACAAAGATACTCGGGATAAGCTGTATGAATCGCGGTCGCCTCCCAAATCATGCCATCTAAGTAAACTGGTGCGCCGTCGAAGATTCCCTTGCGCTTGCAATCCTCGAGCAAAATCATCATCTCCTGAGCGCGCCCCACAGAGAAAACTGGCACGATAGTCTTCCCGCCACGCTTAACGGTATCCATGACAATTTTGATGAACTCCTTCTCGGCATCCGACCTGTTGGGCTGGATATCATCCGCTCCACCATAAGTGCTGTCTAATATGAGAGTCTCAAGGCGTGGAAAAGAGTAGACAGCTGGCGAGAAGAGTCGAGTCCTGTCAAATTTTATATCGCCCGTGTAGACAAGGTTGTACAAACCTTCACCTATGTGGACATGCGTAATCGCCGAACCCAAGATATGGCCAGCATTGTGGAATGTTATCCTGACGTCGGGCGATATGTCGGTGACATCTCCGTAGTCCAGCGTGATGACGTGTTGGATAAAATTCTTGATATCTTTCTTGTCGTACGGCAACGGTTTGTCATCCCTCTCGGCGATGTCCACATAATCCAATTGCAGAAGCGCCGCCAAGTCACGCGTCGGGGGCGTGCAGTACACCGGGCCTTCAAACCCATATTTGTATAGGAACGGGACGAAGCCCATGTGGTCGAGATGGGAATGCGTGATTATGACCGCGTCGAGCTCCTGTATCCTGAGCTCAGGGACCTCTAAGTGTGGAAAAGCTCGGTCCTCGGATGCGACGTTGACGCCGCAATCCATCAATATCTTGCTTTCAGGGGTCTGCAGGAGGAAGCACGATCGACCAACCTCGCGTGAGCCTCCGAGCGTCGAAATCCGCGCCCACTCACTCTTCGACTTTGCTTCGCGGTGGATGCGCCTGCCGATCTTGCGTAGGATGTCCCTTCGATCCGCTCCCGCTTTAATTATTGAGTAGCGTATCCCCCTAACGATATCGGATTGGATGGGCGGGGCACGCACTATCCTCGGGGTCCAGCTGACTTTTTTCATTATCTGTCTGAGCAGTGCACCGCCCTTGCCGATCGCTATCCCCGGCTTTTGGGCTTCTATCATCACCTCGCCAATATCTTGGCTGAAAATCACGTCTGTTATCCCCGCCTCCTCTGGAACAAGTGCCCTGATGTCCTTCTCCGCAGTCTCGGGATCTGTCAAGATCGATGGGTCTGGGCGAAGCGTTATCCGCTTGCGAATTTTTCTGGCGAGCTCCTTTACCGCGTCCCCGTCCTCCATGAGCAGGTCGAGGTTTTTGCAATAGAACACTACCCTCGGCCCCTCAAAATCCACATCCGAGATGGAGCTAGCAAATGGAGTTTGCTCTCGCACAATCCGCTTTATCTCAGCTAGGAGTTCCTCTGTAGCCATACAAACCAACTTTTTTGATAAAGGCTTAGTTTAAGATTATGCAGCTATTTTCTTGATCTCCGCTTGGGAGAACTCCTTGTATCCCTTCTCAGTGATAACGGCAAGCATTACCTCGTTGCCAGTAGCGATGTCCCGCTTCATCGCCGTCTTTATCGCCCTGACAGCCACAGGTAAAGCGTCTTTGACAGACACGCCCTCCTTGAACTCATTCTCCAGCACACCATACGCCACCGGGGAACCAGAGCCTGTTGAAGCCATTTTTTCTTCGGTCATTGAACCATCAAGATCTAAGAAAAATATCCGTGACCCATCCTCACCAAAACCAGCGATTAGGAGGTTCGCTAGGTATGGGTTAAAACTGTACGCATTAAGTATGTTGGCGGTCAACTGCGCAGCAGCCCGCGTACCTATCGGCGCACCCTCTCGCAGGCTAAAATATCGAGCCTCGGCGCGAAGGATGTTCACCAAGTTTTGAGTGTCAGCCACGCCTCCAGCGACCGTCATGCCTATACTTTCGGTTATTTGGTAGACCTTGCGCGCAATCTTGCTGGCGACAAGGTAACCAGCAGTGGCTCTCGTATCTGTGGCGAGGACTACACCATCTCTACAAGCCAGCGCTACCGTCGTCGTCCCTTCAAGATACTTCTGTTCTTTCTCCAAGTATACACCTCGACTGAATAGATGCCGCATCAAAAGCAGCAATAAGAAATTCTATCGCGCATATTTAAAGGTTTAGTAATAAGTTTTGATGGTTGTGTGATGAAGGAACCTAAACGCATGGAGCTACCACGCGAGGTTTGGATGGGGCCGCATGTCTTAAAACACGTCGCGGAAGTCTGTAAAAAACTTGAGCTTGGCAAACGGGCACTCATTATCTCAGACCCGACCACGCTCAAGCTAGCCGGAGAAGACGTGGGGCGCTCCCTCAAGAAAATCGGCTTCGACTCGAGATACGTGTTGATCAAGGAAGCCGACATCAAAACAGTGAAAAGCGTCCAAAAACTCGTCGAGAAGAAGAGGATCGATTTCCTGCTCGGAGTTGGTGGTGGGAAATGTATAGATGTCGCAAAGCTCGCGTCCTTCTACGCGGGCAGACCGTTTGTCAGCGTTCCTACGGCCGCATCGCACGATGGCATAGCCTCCTCCCGAGCTTCGATAAAAGGTGGAAAGAAGCCCACATCGATCGAGGCCCAGACCCCGATAGCTGTCATAGCCGATACCCTAGTGATTAAACGCGCACCTCACCGCCTCCTTGCAGCCGGATGTGGGGATCTCGTTGCAAATATGACGGCGGTCAGAGACTGGCAGCTCGCACACCGCCTGAAGGGTGAGCCATACAGCGAGTACGCCGCCGCCCTATCGCTGATGAGCGCACAGCTCATCATGGAGAACGCCGACATCATCAGGCGGCACAACGAGGAAAGCGTGCGCAAGGTGGTCAAGGCGTTGATAAGCAGCGGTGTGGCCATGAGCATCGCTGGAAGTAGCCGCCCAGCGAGCGGCTCTGAACACCTCTTCAGCCACGCCCTGAACCTCGTCACCCAAAGGCCAGCGCTGCACGGCGAGCAATGCGGCGTGGGCGCGATAATGATGATGTACCTACATGGAGATGACTGGGAAGCGATTCGCGACGCCCTGCGTACAATAGGTTGTCCGACGAACGCAAGGGGGCTTGGAATCCCCGCAAAAAACATCGTGAAGGCTTTGACCATCGCACATAAAATCAGGCCCGAGCGCTACACTATCCTCAGCAAAGGACTGAGCAAGCGAGCAGCTGAACGGCTCGCCAAGGCGACCGGTGTCATTTAGATTTCCATTTATTTCTTATTTTTTCGGCCAATTCACCATCTTCGACGACCAAGGCACCGCGATATCCGCAGTTAGAGCAATCGTAAAACGACCAAAGCTGAGGCAACACCCATTTGAGCTTGTCCGAGCCACATTTTGGGCAATAGATAGCGCGCCTCTCAAAACGCTTCTTTTTTCTGCTTTTAACCATCGACTCGCCAATCTCTATGGGCCAAGCAGAGTTGCGCGAACGCCATGATCTATCTCTATTTCAGCAGCGAAACCCTTGCTTATCTGTCCAGGGTTCACAATCAGGGTATTACCTATCTTGTCGATACCTTTAGCCTCATGGACATGACCGGAGACAGATAACAACGGTTGCTTTTCCGCTATGAACTGCCTGATGCTCTTGCTGCCTACGTGCAGACCAGATGCCGTCAGATCCACACGAGTGTCGAAGGGTGGTGCGTGGGTGACGAGCACCATTTTTTTACCACTGGCGCACGTTAACTTGTTCAACTCCTCTTGTATCTCCGTCTCTTGGAACTCAAAAGGTGTGCTGAATGGTGTCAAGTTAGAGCCGCCAAAGCCTACGAAAAGGATGTCGTCGAGTTCCACGCACTTGCCGTGGAGGTTCACGCCATACTTGTCCAGAACTTCAAGTATCTGCTTTGGGTCGCAGTTCCCCGGGACAGCCAGAGTCGGTATGCCAACCGCCTTCACCCTGCCCAAAAGATCCTCGGCGGCGCTCAACGGGCCAAAATTTGTGATATCCCCGATTATCAGAAGGCAATCGTAACCGCGTTCCAAGAGCTTCAGTAGTTTGTTGCTAGCGTCTGGTTGCCCGTGAAAGTCCGCGACAGCTAGTATACGCAGACAAATCACCGATGATTATAGGGACGTAGCATATTAAAGATGTGCGGTGCTTGAAAAGTGGTGCGTTGAGTTATCAGAAAAGTTTTCTATGAATACAACAGATCCGAAACATCATCGCCAGTAACGTAATCATTGATTGGGTTGACGGACGTGACTCTGCCAGATGAATCTACAACTATATCGATGACCCTCCAGATATCCGTGCCAGCAGCTTGCCCATCTGGAGGTGTGTATCTATATATCCCGACTCCCTCGATGATTGCGTTGATTTCTGCACTAGATGTCGCGATGGTGCCATCGCCAGCATAGTGCCTGACAGAATAACGATATGTGCCCTGGCTCAACCTTGAAATCGATATAACTTCTGGTCCATAGCTAGTCGTATCGTCAGTATCTAACACTACATATGGACTTGAAGCGAGGGAACCTTTGCTGCTGTAATACACATGGAAATTCTCCCCACTACTCAAGCTGGCTGCCAGATGGCTATCCAGATCTCTGGGATTTTCCCCCCAAGTCAGCGTAATCTGGACGATAGGAGGCGTCAGGACTATGTCCCCAACATCTTCTTCTCCGCCAGCAGTTGTTGGTGTGGTTACTGTGGTTGGAGTGCTCGATATTCCTCCCTTAGATGCCCAAATTCGGACGGATGAGTTTGGCTTAACTACCGCCCTAAATCTACCATCGGTACCAGTGGTTGCCTCTCTACGGCTAGAGTAATCAACTCCATCGCAAACCACGGTCGCGCCTACCTGTGGGGTCCCCTCCGCGTTCACCACCCTGCCGGTGATGTATGCCAGATCATATATGAAATCAGCATTCCAATCTGAGAAGTGACTTACAGTTCCGCGGTACACGCTTCCAACCTTGGTCGCGGTTCCTTCATTTTTCCAATATCCATCCGCTGTGTCGTAATACCACAGGTCGATGGTGTTCGGAGCACTTGCAACCTTTGTCGCCGGGATCGGGATCTCAATCGTGGCAGTTTTTCCCGAAGCAAGCTGCAGTAGGCCGCTGCCAGTCACGGTAACGTCCATAAAACCATACGATTCAAATGGCATCTCTTCACCGTTCACCAGCCCGGCAAAGTTCCCGGGAAATACATCACGAGCGGACTCAACAGTTGGGTCAAACGGTGTTACGGAAACGCTGGCAGGGCCAGTAAAGGAGTTACCTTGGGCGTCCACTAAGGAATTGGCTCCGATATTAACCGATCCGCCGCTCTGAGTTATGATCCCACCCGTAATCGCGTCAAGGGATTGGGTCGCGCTTGCTTGAGCCATCGTAACATCTAAGAAGCTACTGCTCCCCACTCTAACTTCAGCAGTCCTTTGGGTAATGACATAACCGTTCTTGCTGAAGGTAGCAAGCACCTTGATACCAGCGGCCACATTTGAGATACTGAACCAACCTTGATCGTTAGTCGCGGCACTCTGACCACCTACACTGACAGTTACGTTACCTACGACCGAACCTGCTGTGTCTGTGACCTTGCCCATCACGATCCCATAACTCTCTGTCCCTGAAGGACCTCCACCTTTCAGAAGGAAGTAAGCACCGACACCAACTACGGCAATAACGACAATTAAAATCACAATGGCTATAACAGAAACTCCCTTTCGTTCCACTTTATCACGCAACTACATCCACATTTCAAGTATTTAATAGATTTGGAGCTCGAACTCTCGTTATAAAATTAGTTTTTCATCGCCTTCTTAAGAAGTCTTTTTCGAGCCTTCCAACGACTTTCCGAAGTTCCTCTCGCAAACACCCAAGATCGTCGGAATCGTTTTTCACTACAAGCACTAGCGCACTGACGTGTTTCGGCAGCTCCTTGTGGTCATCTCGTGCGTATGTTTTTTCCATCTCTTCCCGCGAAACCAAGTGCGCGTCGAGCCCTTTCTCTTCGCGTACGCGGCGTGCATTGCGCTCCCAACAAACGTCGAAAGGAGCATCGACGTAAACAATCAATGAATTTTTCAATATCCTTGGACTGAAATTCTTAAATGCTCGGACGTAATTGTCGCGAGAAAACTCGATAAAGAGTAGTCTGTCTGGCGACTGCAACTTGAGCGCTTGATCGTTGAGTCCCTTTGCGAGGTCGTCCCAAACTGTATCGTCCGTCACCTTTAGTCCCCCACCTGGAGCTGGACGATGGCGCTCGTGTTCGACATCTGTGTCAAAAATGTGTTTGAGGAGAGGAAAATCGTCTATGCGCTTGAGCTCACCTTTGAAGCCTCTTGCACGGAGTTGTTCTTCGAGGATACGAAATACGACAGATTTTCCGCAGCCGGGCCTACCTATAAGAAAAATGTTCGGCATGAATTCACCCGAAGATGCTTTTCAAATATTCCGTTTCCTTTCGCAGGATTTCGTCACGCTGCATGACCTGCTCCTTCGTCTTGATCGCCGTCTCGACAACTATCAACTCCGCACCTTTCCAAGAAACTAGCTCAGCGTACCGCTCGAGGTTCTCCCGCTTCAGCAGGCCAATCTGATCGTGGAGCGGGGGGTGGAAAAGGCGCTTGACGGGGATGTAATCGTTGAGGTGGAGTTCCTTGAACCAACCGCTTGGTATCTCCTCAATTATTTTTTCAGGAGGGTTCGGGATTTCCTTGCCGGCGTCGGCGCGGGTGAACCAGTGCCCTATGTCGAAGCAGAAGTTTAATTTCAACCCATTCTCCCTCACTTTTTCAAGAACTTCAACTATCTCCTGAGTCTCGACAAAAACGTTATCGAAGGCAGTATTGTTTTCGAGGTGAAGCTCCACACCCAACACTGAGGCAAGCTCCCCTATCTCAAGCAGGCTTTTGACGAGGTTATTTTTTACCTGCTCGAGGTACCGCCCAGTCGCGTGATAAAATGGCACGACGCCCGGATGGAGAATACAACTTTCACATCCTATCCCCGCGGCGAATTCTACGTAGTACTTCTGAAGTCCAGCCGCCGCTTGCCTATCCAACTCCTCGGGGGCGCAGACGCTGGCCCCAACGTAGGTGTATGGGAGGTGCAATGATAGAGAGATGCCCTGCTTGGCTACAAAGTCCCTGACCTCGCGCTTAACATCATCCGTGAACTCTAGATAGGAGTTCGGAACTGCGCCATCGAGCTCCACGTGCTGCAGTCCGAGCGACTTGGCCACGCTCACCTGTCTGGCTATATCCGTTTTTGCAGTGACTTGAACCATGGCGTCCATGTCCGAAACCGCTATCTCGCCAATCCTGAGCCTCTGCTTGTCCTCCTCGCTCAGATATTCAAAGTAGAGGAGGTTCGTGAAATCTCTACCTAGCTTCATTAGACCACGAAGTCGGTTTGGAGGCGGCTTAATTAACCTTTGTGTGCGCCGTTGACGAAAATAGACAAAAAATTTAATCTAACCAAGATTCGTACTTCGGCTCCTTCCCGCGAACCGCGTTGAAGAAGATGCGCTGGAGCTTCTCCGTTATTTTTCCACGTTTACCCTCACCTATTGACTTGCCATCGATTTCCCTTATGGGCGTCACCTCGACCGCCGTCCCTGTGAAGAACGCCTCGTCCGCCGCGTAGAGCTGCTCCCGCGAGATATCCCGTTCCTCGAAAGCTATTCCCTCATCCTCAGCTATTTTTATTATCGAATCTCGGGTGATGCCACCCAGCGCGCCTGAGGAGAGCGGTGGGGTCACCAGCTTGCCATCCTCTACAATGAACAAGTTTTCTCCAGGACCTTCTGCAACGTTTCCATCCATGTTCAGCAGGATCGCCTCGTCGTATCCAGACTTGAGCGCGTCGACCTTCGCCAAGATGGAGTTCGCGTAATTCGCCACCAACTTCGCTTGTGGCGGCAGTATGCGCGGATGGATTCGAATCCATGGGGAAATTTTGGCCCGGATGCCCCTCTCGAGACCATCTTTCCCCAAATATGTGCCCCAAGACCAGACCGCTATCGCCACATTCACTTTGGAACCTTTTGGATTGAGCCCCATCACACCATAACCGTAGAAGGCGATCGGACGAATGTAGCATTCCTCAATTTTGTTTGCCTTGATCGTTTCCTTTGTTGCTTTTATGAACTCGCCGACAGAATAAGGAAGCTTCATGCCGACGAGCTTGGCAGAGTTCTCAAGCCGCTTCATGTGATCCTTCAGTCTGAAGACCGCTGGGCCCTTCGCCGTCTTGTAGCAACGGATGCCCTCAAAGACACCAAACCCGTAGTGGAGGGTGTGAGTAAGCACATGCACGTTCGCTTTTTTCCACGGCACGAGCTTGCCGTCCATCCAGATAAACTTCGTCGGAGTTAGCGCCATTCACATCATAACACAATTTTCCCCGTACTTTATAAAATATCCTGAAATTTTACCTAACAGTAACACATTTCACTTCCGGGGTAAGTCTTGTGAAGTATTTCTAAAATGGAATTTTTGGCTTCTTGAGTAAAACATGGTTCGGGACAGATCATCTCACCATCTTTTATTAAACTAAAGTGAACATGGGACCCACCCCCTGCCATGTAAAGTTTGCCAATCACATCCCCCTGCGATACGGATTGCCCCTCAGAAACCAAGATGTTATTCAGCTGGATTTGCTCATCAGCTGTGTCTTGGGAGAAGAACTCAAAATAATACACTGCTGAAAAGGAAGAGTCAAATTCCAAAGTTACATCTACCTTGCTGTTTGAAATCTGGGCGCCCTGCCACAATTTGATCTCTTTGATAACTCCTGAAAAAACAGCTCTGAATGGCTTGTAATTGTCTGTGGGAAAAAAATCTATGCCCTTGTGAATAAACCCCCATGGAGCATTGTCGCTCGCGCTGTATGCCTCATTGATAGAGGCGATATCCGAAGTGCTCACATAAGGAGTTATCATCGAAGGCGGCGAGCCACTATACTTTTTACGGAAAACCGTGAGATAGGCGCCCAATAAAATAACGATTGTCAATGAAGTTGCAATTAATAACAAAATTTTGGAGCGCTTCATGATCCCAATCACAAGTCTATTATTTCACTGCCTCAGCAAGAGCCCGAATCATTTCGTCGATGTCCTCGAGGCGAATGTAGCCCATGTTCCCTATCCTAAACGTCCGCTCCTTCAGCTCGCCGTAGCCCTTCGCCAGCTCGAAACCACGCGCGCGCATCCGCTCGTACACCTCGGGCCCGCTCATCCCATTGGGGACGTTCACGCACGCCACGGTCGGGCTCTCATATCCTCGTTGAGGGAAGAGAGAAAGGCTCAAGTCCTCGATCCCTCCCCTGATTTTTTGCATCCTCTCCAAACAAAACTCGAGACGCTTCCGCTTCCCGCCTTCCGCTTCGATCAGCTCCAGCTCCTTGTTCAGGGCTAAAATTTGTGGGATGGGTGGAGTCATGTGGGTGCCGCCCTCTTTTTCCTGATATTTCTCATAAAGCTTGAAATCGAAATACCACCCCTTGTCCTTGCTCCGTGCCGACCGCTCCAGCGCCTCATCGCTGACGTTCGCCACGGCCAGCCCCGGCGGAACTCCAAAGCATTTCTGAGAACTAGCGAAGCAGACGTCTATCCCCCACTCGTCGACCTTCAGCTCTACGCCACCCATCGCGCTCACGGCATCGACGAAGAGGAGCTTTCCGTGCTTCTTGACAACCTTTGCGAGTCTGGGTAATGGGTTCAGAAGGCCCACGCTCGTCTCGTTATAAGTTATCGCGACCGCCTCGACATCTGGGACCGAAGAAAGTCTTTTGTCAAGAGCTTCGGGGGTTATCGGCTTGCCCAGCTCAGCCTCGAGTCGCTCGACGATTTTTCCGTTTGATTCCCCCACGTCAGCATATCGCTTTCCGAACTCTCCCACGATGCAACACAACATTTTTCTCTCAACGCAGTTACGAACCGTGGCCTCCATCACGCCAGAACCAGAGCTAGGGAAGAGAAAGACCTTGCCTTTGGTTTCGATGAACTTTTGTAGCCTTTGAACGGTCTGTTGGTGCAACTCTTTGTATTCCTTGCTGCGATGGCTGAACATCTGCCGCCCCATCTCTTTGAGGACCTCAGGCCGGCAGGCGACCGGCCCAACCGTGAAGAGTTTCATGATCTCGACCTATTGATCATTAGGCTCGAAGCGTAAAATATCTATCCATTTGAAAAAAAATAAAAAGAGGAGGAGGCTAAGGCGGGGACAACGGGGTGGCCGACCTTGAGAACCGTGGGCTGGTCAGGAAGATAAAGAAGGGTAGGGGAAATATCATCATACTTAAAGAGTGAGAAAAACTCTACTTTTTCTTCAGATAATCGTCAACCATCTTGATGGCGCAAAATTTCCCGCACATAGCGCAGACGTTTGGGTCGAGCAAGGGTGGCCTTTTCCTCCTGAGCTCCCTCGCCTTCTCGGGGTCTATCGCCAACTCGAACTGCTTCGCCCAGTCCAGCTCCCTCCGCGCCCGCGCCATGGCCGCGTCCCGCTCGACATCTATCCCCTTGACCACGTCAGCAACGTGCGCAGCAATCTTCGCGGCAATCACGCCTTCCTTAACATCCTCGATTGTCGGCAAACAAACGTGCTCCGAGCCTGTGACGTAACACAAGAAATCTGCCCCAGCCCAAGCCGCCAAAGCACCACCTATCGCACCTACTATGTGATCATAACCAGGTGCGATGTCTGTGACGATGGGGCCCAAAACGTAGAACGGCGCCCCCTTGCATATAGTTTTTTCGAGCTTGACATTCGCCTCGACGTGATCGAGCGGTAGGTGCCCAGGTCCTTCCACCATCACCTGTACATCCTTTGCCCATGCACGCTCCACGAGCTCGCCCAGCGTCAACAGCTCTCGAAACTGCGCCCGGTCCGAGGCATCCGCCAGACAACCGGGGCGCATACCATCCCCCAAGCTTAGCGTCAGATCGAACTCCCGCGCCAACTCTAGCAGATAGTCGAACTCGCTGTACAACGGATTCTCTTTTTCGTTATGGATTATCCAGGCCGCGAGGAAAGAGCCGCCCCGACTCACGACGTCCATGAGCCTCCCGCTCCGTCTCAAGGCATCGACCGCCGCCTTGGTTACGCCGCAGTGTACTGTGACAAAATCCACGCCATCCTCGGCGTGTTTTCTAATTGCGTCGAAAATATCATCCGAGCTCATGTCGACCACGCTGCCTCGTCCCGCCGCCTCGATCCCCGCCTGATAGATCGGCACTGTCCCGATCGGCACCTTCACCGCCCGGAGGATGCGGCGTCTTACCTCGTCGATATCGCCCCCCACGCTCAGATCCATGACAGTATCCGCGCCATACTTCACGGCGATCTTCGCCTTCTCAACCTCTTCGTCAACATTCGCGTAGTCGGGCGAGGTGCCGACGTTCGCGTTTATCTTCGTCCGCAACCCCTCGCCTATACCTTTGACCTCGATGCCCTCGCGTTTTACGTTCCTAGGGATTATTATGCGCCCACTGGCGAGCGCCTTGACTATTTGTTCTATAGATTTGCCCTCATCGCGTGCTACCTTTTTCATCTCGTTGGTCGCCACACCGCGCTTAGCTTCCGTCATCTGCATGTTTTACCCCCGATATCATTCCTCCTTTGGTTGAAAAAGCTTAAACCCCCAAAAAACAACCCCAAATCGAAGGTGGGCTGATGGAAATTCATGTCACAAAGAAAACTGGCGTGCTAGAGCCGTTCCAGAGGGAGAAACTCGTAAAATCTTGCGTGAACGCTGGCGCCAGCTTGGAAGTGGCGGAAAAAGTCGCTGACGAAGTGGCAAAACAGATACAAAACGATACTTCAACGAGCGAAATCAGAGCTGTGGTTTTGAGCAGTCTGTCGAACGAAAATCCCGCTTGGGTAATGAAATATATGGAATATGAGCTGACGAAGAAAAAGACCCCCACCAAGTGACAAATAAATGGTCAGACGCGGCATCCTCATCGGCAGATTTCAGCCCCCTCACAAAGGGCACGTCGAGGTTTTCAAGCAGATTCTGCGTGATGTCGACGAGTTGATCGTGGGCATAGGGAGCGCGCAGGAGAGCCACACGCTCGAGAACCCCTTCACTGCGGGAGAGCGGGTGCTGATGATAAGCAAGGCTCTTGCCGATGCCGGGGTTGACCTCTCGCGCGCGCACATCATCCCAATTCCTGATGCGAACAACAACGCGATCTGGGTGTCGCACGTCGTCTCGCTCTCACCGCCCTTCGAAGTAGTTTATTCGGGTAACCCCTTGGTCAAGCGGCTTTTCAAGGAGGCCGGCTTCGAGACGAAGACCTTGTCGATGTTCAAGAGGAAGGAGTACTGGGGTACCGAAATTCGAGATCGCATGATAAAGAGCAAAAATTGGGAAAACCTCGTGCCGAAATCTGTGCTCGGAGTCATGAAGGAGATAAAGGCCGTGGAACGGCTAAAAGATTTATCAAAAAGTGACTATTTGCTAAGATAATATCAAAACAAATTAATGTGGCACTTTTCAATATGAAACCGGCCACCATTGAGACGATGATGGCAACTCGACACTATTTATCGCATGTAAATCTGCCAAATCATTCATTTTTATCATTCCATCAGAAATGGTGTAAAGCACGTTTTCAATATATAGCGATCTTTTGACAGAATTTGAAGAATAATACCAACTCCATGGCGTGCTGTTTTCTTCCAAATGAGTTATTCCACCTTTAAGCACTAAACCATCTGTTAAAGAGATGTTAAACACGTAGGCGCCGTCCCAAGTATGCTCTCCATAGGCATAGGGTGGAACTCCGTCAGGATATTGTTCCTCATTTATCTCTGCAAGCGAAATTGGGATCACTAAGAGGTTCTTCGACCTGCTGAACAAGAACGCTCTGTGATCATCCAAGGCGTAAGAATTTGTACCTCTATCACCTATCACGTAACTTGATATCTCCCTTGGGTTCTCCGGGTCGCTCACATCAAACAGAGCTATTTTTACCCCTTGGTACCACGCAAAAGATCCCATATCCACCGCATCTTTGCCGATGCCGATTACGTGAGTTTCATCGTAGGGGTGCAGATAGTCGGAATAGCCAGGTATCTCCAACTCCCCAAGAGTTCGTGGATTGGTGGGGTCCGTCAAATCTATCACAAATAGCGGGTCGACTTTCTTGAATGTCACCAAGTATGCTCTGCTGCCCATAAACCTCGCAGAATAAATTTTTTCCCCAGGTGCGATTCCTTCTAGCCTTCCGAAGATGTTGAGGTCTTCGTTAAGGACGTAAACATTATTTCGGGCACTACCGCCCCAAACCTCTCCCGTAGTGGTCGCTATCCTA
>JBGPSS010000006.1:0-17619 GCA_041490225.1 Hadesarchaea archaeon | reverse complement strand
TCAAGATAGGCGGCAGCGTGTTAGGGGAGGAAGGGGCGCTCAATTCCCTCCTCCAAGATGTGGTCCTCCTTAGCCTCATCGGGATGAAGATAGTATTGGTCCACGGTGGCGGCCCAGAGATAAGTGAGGAAATGCGCAAGATGAAGATTAAGCCGAAGTTCATCGAGGGGCTTCGTGTCACGGATGAAAAGACGATGGAAATTTTGCATGAGCAGCTCGCCGGAAAGATAAACACGCAAATATTGCTGGGAATTAATCAATATGGAGTGAAAGCGTTTGGCATGTCAGGTATGGACGGACACTTCATTCATGCGCACAAGCTCATCTACAAGACCACCACGAGCAAGGGAAAAGAAGTCGAGGTCGACCTTGGACTAGTTGGAGAGGTAGAGAAAATTGATCCAACCATTATCAACAGCTTGATTAAGAGTGGCTGCATCCCAGTCGTCACGCCGATAGGTATAGACTCCGAAGGACGTAGCTTGAATATAAACGCGGATACCGTCGCGGCCGAGCTCGCCGCTGCCATGCATGCGAAAAAGCTAATTCTACTCACGGATGTCGTGGGAGTTATGCGTGACCCGAACGATGAAAAAACCCTAATCTCTATTCTGGCCGTAGATGAAGTGCAGAAGCTTATTCGAGAAGGAGTAATCAAGAAAGGGATGATCCCCAAAACCGAGGCCTGTCTGAAAGCCATACATGGAGGCGTCAAACAGTGCCACATTCTCAAAGGTACCGCCCCTCATGTCCTATTGCAAGAAATTTTGACCAAAAGCGGCGCTGGCACGATGATTGAACGGGGCAAGTAGATGAATGTGAAAAATCTGACAGAGCGTTACGTCATTCACACATACAAGCGACAGCCGCTTGTGCTGGTAGAGGGCAAGGGCGTAGTTGTAAAAGATATTGAAGGACGAGAGTACTTGGATTTCGTCGGAGGGATAGCAGTTTGCGCTCTCGGGCACTGCCATCCGGCATTGGTAAAGGCGATTTCTACCCAAGCTAAAAAACTCATGCATGTGTCGAATCTTTACTACATCAAACCACAAGCTGAACTCGCGGAACTCCTCGCGAAAATTGCCCCAAGCGGGATTGAAAAGTTCTTCTTCTGCAACTCGGGCGCAGAGGCAAACGAAGGCGCGATAAAGCTCGCAATCAAACATACTAGGCGTCAGCGCATAATAGCGATGCAAGGTTCATTTCACGGAAGGACAGCGTTAACGGCTGGTGCCACGTGGAAGGCAGCTTACCGTGAGCCGTTCAACGCAATCATACCAAAGATATTCGATTTTGTGCCATTCAATGATTTGTCTGCGGTGGAGGGCACGATCGGAAATCAGACTGCTGCAGTAATCGTTGAACCAATCCAAGGTGAAGGCGGCGTGAATATCCCATCAGACGATTATTTACCGGGCTTGCGGAAGCTCTGCGACGAGCACGGTGTGCTGCTGATATGCGATGAGGTGCAGTCGGGAATGGGGCGGACCGGAAAGTGGTTCGCGTGCGAGCACTGGGGAGTAAAGCCCGATATCATCACCATGGCAAAGGCTCTTGGTGGAGGGTTCCCGATAGGTTGTTTCGGCGCGAGGAGCGAGGTGGCGAAATCTTTCTCGCCAGGTGACCATGCATCAACTTTCGGTGGAAACCCACTCGCGTGCGCGGCGGGAAAAGCGGTGGTGCAGACGATGATGCAATTGAAGCTTCCACAGCGAGCGGCAAAAATGGGTGAATATTTCAAAAAGTGCTTGGAGGAGTTGGCCCGCAAGCACAGTTGCGTGAGTGACGTCCGAGGGAAGGGACTAATAATTGGAATGGAGCTATCATCGAAGGAACTCGCCGACAAAGTCGTAGTTAATGCGAGAGAAAATGGCTTCTTGATAAATGCGACCGCCGATAAAGTGCTGCGATTCGTGCCACCGTTGATTGTCGAGCGACGTCACATCGATTGCCTAATTAAGGTGCTTGATAAAATTCTTGGAAAGGTGGAGCAATGAAGGTGAAGCACCTCCTTTCAATGCAAGATCTAACATCAAAAGAGATTGAGGCGATATTGGACCTTTCGGGAGAGCTGAAACAAAAGTTGCGAAAGGGTGAACCACACCAGCTACTTCACGGGAAGACCCTAGGAATGCTTTTTGCAAAACCGTCAACAAGAACGCGCGTGAGTTTTGAAACTGCGATGACTCAGCTTGGTGGACATGCGATTTACATGGGTTTGAATGACCTGCAACTTGGTAGGGGTGAAACGATCGCAGATACTGCGCGAACACTCTCAGGTTACGTTGATGCGGTGATGGCTAGGCTGTTCAAACACGAGGATATCGTCGAGCTTGCGCGCTTCTCGAAAGTGCCCGTGATAAATGGATTGACCGATACGCACCATCCTTGTCAGACGCTGGCTGACTTGATGACGATACGTGAGAAAAAAGGCAAGCTTAAGGGGTCGAAACTGGCTTGGGTCGGCGATGGTAACAACGTTTGTAATTCACTGATGCTTGGGTGCACTTTGGTCGGCATGAATGTCTCCGTCGCCTGCCCGCGGGGCTATGAGCCACCTGCGGATATCGTGGCACAGGCGAAAAAGAATGCAGCGAAGACGGGTGCTAAAGTTGAAATCTCAAACGATCAAAAAAAGGCAGTCGCAGGTGCGGATGTCATCTACACTGACGCGTGGACTTCGATGGGTCAAGAAAAAGAGAGGGAGCAGAGGCTGATGGACTTTCAGGGGTACCAAGTCAACGTTGAGTTGTTGAAACATGCGAAGAAAGATGCTATTTTCATGCACTGCCTGCCTGCGCACCGTGGAGAAGAAGTCGCGGATGCTGTGATCGATGGGCCTCATTCAGTAGTATGGGACCAAGCAGAAAATAGAATGCATGCTCAGAAGGGCATTCTAGTCGTGTTGATTGGTGCCGAAAAATCTTTGAGAAAACCAAAAAGTGGTGGCAGAACGTGAAAACATGGCGGTGAAAACTAAGATAAGGATAGTTGCGGCGCTCGGTGGCAACGCCATTTTGCAACCGGGGCAGAAGGGAACGTACGAGGAGCAGCGGGTGAACATCAAGAAGACAGCCAAGCACCTCGCCAACATGGTAATGAGCAAAAAATATCAAGTCATCATAACTCACGGAAACGGTCCACAGGTCGGCGCAATTCTGCTTCAGAATGACGCTGGGCAAGCTACATTCAACGTGCCAGCGATGCCGATGGACGTCTGCGGTGCCGAGAGCCAAGGGTTGATAGGCTACATGATTCAGCAGAGCCTCCGCGACATTTTTGCCGAAGGTGGGCAGCCAGATATCCCTATCGCGACCGTCGTGACACAAGTCATCGTCGACAAAAACGACCCAGCGTTCAAGAATCCGACGAAGCCAGTTGGTCCATTCTATACAGAGGAAGTCGCGAAGAAATTAGCAAAAGAAAAGAATTGGACGGTGATCAGCGATGCTGGCAGAGGATGGAGGCGAGTTGTTCCTTCACCAGATCCCAAAGATATTGCTGAGAAAGAGGCGATAAGGGCCATGATAGACGCTCACGTCGTCCCTATTGTTTCGGGTGGCGGGGGAATCCCGGTCATCGAGGAGAATGGCAAACTGAAGGGCGTGGAGGCCGTCATCGACAAGGATCTTGCTGGAGAGCGGGTGGCAGAGGCTGTCGATGCGGATGTGCTTTTGATATTAACCGACATCAACGGAGCTGCGATAAACTACAAGAAACCGGGCGAAAAATGGTTGCGAAAAATCACCGTGGTTGAAGCTAAGAAATACTTGCAAGAGGGCCAGTTTGCGAAGGGAAGCATGGAGCCAAAAATGCTTGCGGCGATCCGATTTATTGAGTGGGGCGGGAAGCGGTCGATAATAACTTCGTTGGATAAAGCTTATGACGCCATCGAGGGTAAAACGGGCACAGAAATCGTGAAGGGGTAGGCGCTATTTTTATGACATCTGCGGTCGGCCCGCTACCGCGCTTTGCTGAGGTTCACGTTAGACGGGCCCTCGAACTCGTCGCAGAAAACAAAACGATTGGCCGCAAACAGCTAGCCAAGAAGCTCGGTGTCGGCGAGGGCAGCATGCGTACGATTCTCAACCAGCTAAAGAAACAAAGTTTGATTACCTCCTCTCGTGGTGGGCACACGCTCACGGCCAAGGGCAGGCGCGCTCTCGGCAAGCCCCTAGAATATGTGCAAGTAGATGCCGGCGACTTGACCGTCGGTGAGGTCGATGTCGCGACCATCGTGAGAGGAGCTGCCACCAAGGTCAAAAGAGGCATCGAGCAGCGGGACGAGGCGATAAAAGCTGGGGCCGATGGTGCGACGGTACTCATCTTCAAGGCGGGCGAGCTTCGATTCCCAGATGGCTTCGCTAAAGTGAATGAAAATGTTGAAAAATTGATCAAGATGTTTAGACCTCGTGAGGGGGATGTCGTGATCGTCGGCACCGGTAGAGACGCTGCAAAAGCCGAGGCTGGGGCGAAGGCAGCAGCGCGGTCACTCGTTAAAACACGCTTAGCTCGATATTTTCGTCGCCCGTGAGTTGATATTTCACCATGCCCACGCCCGGGTCTCCGCCATTGATCGTGTACATGAGCCACCGGTTATCTAGTGTTTTAATCGCTGGGCCCATCTGAGGCCAGGAGAGATCCGTTTTTATTTCGATAACGTGCGCCACAGCGTCGAGAGCAGTCATGCCAGAATTTAGGTTCACTTCCGTGTATGTGGTTTGGCCAGGGGCCTTGACGTTGACTGTGATATTTTCGCCGATCAAATGTTGGCCCGCTTGTTTTTGAATACCGCTCGCTACCACGTAGCCGCCCGCGAAGCACAGAAAGCCGACTACCACGACCAGTGCTGCGACTTGAGCTGCAAGTCCCTTCTCCAATTTTTCACCTCCTTTATCTGGTGTTTGCCTTGACCCCAGCGCGGACTCTCACCGCAACCGGAACTGGCACTTTGACTTTCACCATGAGCTTTCCGAGCCCCACCAACGGAGGCACAAAAATGAGCGAAGCAAGGTGGTAGAGTGTAAAAGGGATCTGGCCGAGAAAAGCTACCCAAAGTGAGGCACCTGTTGTCAGCACGTGGCCGACGAGCCCAGTCCATACATCGAATATGATGATCGCAACCGCCGCCGTGAGCGTCGCGCGGTAGAGCAGTTTTTTAAATCGGTCAAACATCGAGAGCTTGTTTTGCAGCCCAATCAGCCAGCAGATGATGAAGCCCGACCAAGTGAAAACGTAAATCGGCTGGAGCCCCCAAAACGCGAGGTCTATGAGGAACACGCTGACGAGCGCTATGATTCCAAAATATCGAGTCAAATATCGCCATGATTTTGCGCCGCCACAGTAGAGCGAGAAGGAACCGATTACCACGAGCGTCGGGACTATCAGCTCAAAATTTGGGAACGGCATAAGCCCCCGCATGTAAAGCAATTTGCTGATGGCGATGAATACGATCCCTATCAACACGAATATCTTGATTCGCTTGGCTAGCACCCGCTCCGACGTTTCGCCCCCGAATAGCTTGTACGCGAGCTTTTTCATCGCCCCAACCATGATCTCTATGGTTGGATTATACATCCAACGTATAAATGGATATCCAAGGCGGTTTCCAACGCATTCTGGAAAATGAATGGATTAAAACTATGCGCCAGTCCTCTGCTTAATCCTGCGCATCTTCCGCCGCATACGTTTGCGAACCCACTTCCAACGCATGCGCCCTCTCTTCTTCCACTTTCGAGGACGCTTTCCCATGATCGCACCAACTACTTTACTTGCAACGTGTGATTAAAAACCTCTCGTCTGTATAACCATCTAGCGTGGATTGATCCAAGTCTTGTAAAACATTTTATAGGCCCCATTTGGTAGTCTAATGACGGTCGGATCGGCAGCGTTTTCTAATCTCAGGCCCTCGGAAACCCAGTTTCTTCCGTCGCTTGAAAACGCGGAGCGTATGTCCGATTCAACATAGTACATCCGGTATCCGCCAGTTACGGGTATTGTGCATGAGATGTTGCCGACCGTCGTCAGCACATTTTCTTTTGTAAAGTTCAATCCATCGTTGGAAACGGTGCCTATGACTTCGTTGCCCGTACCGACTTGCTTCCATGTGAACATCCTCCAGACATCACCCATTTTGACTACATCCGGATCCATCCAAATCTCGCCTGATTCTCCTTGGAACCTCACTCCACTTTCCTTTACGAAATTTATTCCATAATTTGAAATCGCAGAGTAAATTTTCCCAGCGTACATGTAGAATAGCCTGTATCTGCCATCGGGCAAGAGAACGATATCTGGATCTACAGGTGAGATGCCAGATTGACTCCCAGCAACCTCCCCTTGAATTGTTGTTTTCTTGTAAATCCAGTTGATGCCATCATGCGACAGAGCGACGGAGATCACGTGTCCGTTGTACCAGTCGATATAGTAAATCCGTATGTTGTTGTCGTTGTCTAAAACAGCATCTGGGACCGAAGCCTGGTCGGCAATATTTTCATCCTTCACCCAAGTCAGACCGACGCTAGAACTTGCGCTCATTACACGATGGTTCCAAGGGCCGTCGTTGCTGGTTCCACCTGGGGGTGACGCCGCGCCCGAGCCGGGCGTGATATCGCTGACCCACTCAAATGGTTGATCTTCAGATTGTCCGGCGGGTTGCTCTGAAGGTCGCTTGACCACGAACAAAACTCCGCCCGCGATTGCAACTCCGACTATGATTGCGAGAACTGCTGACAAAATTTTTGCATTCATTTTTGCACCGTTTTGCTGTATTTTTCACCCGATGTAAATTCATTTTTGAGCTATAAAACAGCGCAGTAGAAAGAGTTCCTCAAACGGCAGCTTTTTGTGAATGGTGTTTACTTTAAAACCACTCGTTTCTAGAACTCGAAGGGTCTTTGAGATATTAGCCAGCGACGATTGTACAAACAAGACGCGGCCATTTGGCGTTAGATGGTTCGGCATTTCACGCAAAAACCTATCAATAATCCTGCGCCCGTCTGGCCCAGCCTCCCAAGCGCGGTCAAGCGGCCCACAAAGCGCTTCTTCTGGTTCGACAGGTAAATAAGGCGGGTTGAAAATCACGAGGTCGAAGTGCTCTCCGACTACTGGCTCAAAAAGATCGCCCAACCGAAAGTCGATACGGTCCCCAACTCGATGCTTCACAGCATTCGCGCGAGCACATTTGAGTGCGGCCGGGTTAATATCAGTTGCCACCACCTGAACCCCGACCTTGGCCGCCAAAATCGCAAGCAGACCACAGCCTGTCCCAAACTCTAAAACTCGTTCTCCTTTGCGCACGTCAAGGTTATCGGCGAGTAAAAAAGTGTCCTCGGCTGGCTCGTAGACGTTTTTGGCAACCTCGAACGCTTTTTCTTTGTAATACGCGATTACCATGTTTTCATCGTTGAAGCTATCTTATCTAGGGTATTTTCAAGAACCGCCGCCGACGGGAGGAAAAATGGCAATCACGTCGCCATCCTTGAGTTTGGTCGCTGCCCCCTGCAAGAAGACGATATTGTGCCCGTTGAGGAGAATTTTTATATTCTCATTTGGTTGTCCGCGCTCGTCTAGAACCTGTCCGCGGAATTCCGTTCCAAATCTTTCACAAATTTTCACTAGAACATCACCGACGCTAGTTCCGCTTTTGATATCTTCCACCGCTGCCTTCGTTTTGGCAAATTCGCGAAGGTTTGCAAAGAGCCGGACTTCTATTTTCAAGTCTAGTCGCCTTCGATTATCGAGGATTTTTCAAAACCGCCCAAAATCTTTATCGCTTTTCCAATTTTCGCCCCGTGCTTCCACCTATAGTAAAGAGGATAAAGGAGAGCCGAGGCCACAGCAACTTTGCTGCTGACATCGGGGGCCCATATGTTTATGTTGTGCCTCCAGCATGTAGCGAAGAACTCCCAATGCAGTTCTGATAAGCGACGAAGGTCGGCTTGCCTTGCCGTGCTGAGCAAGCACTCCTCCTCCGATGTGAAGAAGAGCGGGACATAGAATATTTCAGATCCCCACATATCGTCGACGAGCTCCATAGTGGCAATCGTGTCCTCCTCGCGCTCATCTGGCAGACCGACGACGAGGGTCGCAAGCGGGCAAATGTCGTTGTCGTTGAGGATGCCCACCGCCTGAATTACAATTTCGGGCCAATCTTTGGGCTCAAAGGGCAACGCTTTACCATGCATGTGCTTTTCAATCAGTCTGATGCTCCCTGTTTCTATCCCAACTTCTACAGAGGCCACTTTTCTTCCGTGGCATTTCCACCTGCCTTTCTCCACAAGCATTGGTGCTATTTCTTCAATCATCTTCGGGTCGTAGACGACCGGCGGGAGTGCAGCGTGCGCCGGTTGCAGGTATTCGACGCCATCGATTTTGCCAATCGTGTTCACAAGTTCCACAATCGCTTCTCTATTTGGCACGAAGCGTTCGTGGTGTTTGTAAAGGAAGAGATCGTCGGTTTGGAGGACGACCATTTTAGAACCCGCACGCGCGTTCATCTCCGCCTCTTTTTTGATTTTTTCGATGGGGAATGAATAGAACGTCCGCATAGTCGGCGAGCAAAACTGGCATCCCTTACCGCAACCTCTCGTTATTTCCGTTACCCCAAATAGAGCCGGCTTTGTTATTTCTGGAATCTCTTTTATTTCTGGTTTTTCAGTTTTGACTACCCGTTGGACTTCCTTGTCTTTCATAATTTTTCTAAACACGTCTAAAGCGGTGCGATCGCCTTCGCCTATCACTACTGTGTCGATCTTGAATTCATCCTGCATGTTCCCCCGAACGATTTGCCAAGCTCCAGAGCCCCCCACGATTACCTTAAACTGGCGCTTCTTCAACACCGGATGCTTCATCAAACTTCTAAATTCATCAGCGGCGATTGGCTCTCTACCGATAGCAACGAGCGAAGTATAGGTCCGGCTTACGAAACCTATGCCTAGTGGGTCCATGGTCGAAATTCCCACGACTTTTGTATTCGGTCCCACGAATTTGCGAAGGTTTTTTGGAGTGCAGGCGACGACATTCGACTCCCCGAACTCCTCGCCCAGTAGAGCTTCTATTTTCCTGAGCCCGTAGGGAGCAAATTTAGCGTCGCCATCTTCATTGTCCGGTGTTATTGGATACCAAGACTTTCTCAAAAGTCTTTGCGGGACTATCTTCGATGGAAACCCGCCCGTGAACGCGATGAATGGATTCAACTTAAAGTCGCTCATCTCAATCAGCGAGGCAGTCAGAACTATCGGAACGCCACCAGAGCGCCCGCCACCCTTGACCGTTTTGTGTTGCTTCTCTGTTTTCCTCACAGCGCTGACAAATCTAGAGAACATGTTGTACCTCTAATTCAAGCCAGCCCCAATTCCTTCAGTTTTTCTTTTGTAGGCTCACCTTTTGAGTTCCAACCTCTGAATGAATAGTAGCTCGGCAGCATTTTCGAGAGCATGTTCACGCGACCCTTTGATGGGCCCTCTGGCATCGGCTCGTCTAGTAGGCGCTTTGGCAAAGTGTCATCTTCAGCACTGAAGCCTTCTCGCAGGTTGTAGAGCCGCTCGATGTTCCAGATACGCTCGCCGATCGTCATCATGTCCTCGTCGGTGAACTCGATGCCCGTCGCCGCTGATAGAAGCTTTGCGTATTGAACTGTCTCAAGCGCGAAGGCGGTGAACTCGCAGAGCACTAAGGAATCTATCGTTGAAACAAGATCTTGGAAGATTATCACCGTCTCGGGCTTCCCGCTCGTCGAGAATCGCTCCACGAGATTTGGCATGCCCAAGATTTCTGGCCCGATCATGTAGGCACGCAGGTGACAGCCGCCCCGATTGCTCGTCGCGGATGCTAACCCCTGCCCTTGAATGCCTCTCAGATCGTAGGCTGGCAGTTCCATTTCCTTGACGGACATCGAGAGTTCTGGCATGCCGCACTCCTTTGCGAGTCTTGCACTCCCCTCCGCAAGCTTTTCTCCGAGCCCATCTCGCATCGCAGTTTTTTGAGTTAGTTCAACGATGGCTTTTTCATCGCCGAACTTTGGTCCGTTGAGCTTGCCGCGTTCGCTCAACTCCATCGCGCAACCGATGGTGTTGCCCATCGAGATGGTGTCGAGCCCAAGGTCGTTGCATAGGAGGTTTGCTTTTACGATTGCTTCAAGGTTGTCGATGCCGCACTGCGCTCCAAACATCCCTATCGTTTCGTATTCTGGCCCCTCGTGCTCTGCGCCCTCGACTCTTGTTATCCTGCCGCAGGCAATCGGACATGCGAAGCAGGCCTTGTTTCGGACGAGGATGGTCTCCACCATCGTCTCGCCACTCGTCTTGTCAGCCGTGGGAAAAACACCGGTCTGGAAGTTTCGTGTCGGAAGGACGCCGTGCTCGTTTATAATGTTGACGAGGACTGAGGTGCCATAGGTGGGCAGGCCAGTACCTGTGACTGGGTTCTCCTTTATGAGTTTTTGACACTCGCGCACATGAACGTTGAAGTCCGACTCATTTGCTATCTTTGGTCTGCCCTTGCCGCGGACGGCGACAGCCTTTAAGCGCTTGCTGCCCATCACAGCGCCGACGCCTCCTCTGCCAGCCGCGCGATATTTATCGTTGATAATAGCCGCGATCCGTACTAGCTTTTCACCAGCTTGGCCGATACAGGCGACCTTCACCTTATCATCACCAACTTCCTTACAAATACCATCGGTGGTTGCGTGCGTGCCTTTTCCCCAGAAGGCATTTGCGCTTTTCAGTTCTGCCTTGCCGTCGTTTACAAACAGATATATGGGCTTTTTTGCCTGCCCATTCACGATAATAGCATCATGGCCGGTAAACTTCAGCTCCGCGCCCCAAAAGCCACCTGAGTGAGAGTCCAAGATCGTTCCAGTCAAGGGCGATTTTGTCACTACGCAGTGTCGTCCGGAAGTCGGAGCCAGCGTGCCTGTCAATGGCCCAGTCGCAAAGATCAACAAGTTCTCTGGATCGAGCGGCTTTATATCGGGGCCAACTCGGTCGTAGAGTATTTTGACACCCAGCCCGCGGCCGCCGATGAAGTCGCGCACAAGCTTCTCGTCAAGTTTTGTTTCCGTTATTTTTTCATTTGATAGGTCGACTTCTAGAATTTTGCCAGCCCAGCCGTACATCGATTCGCCTCAGATCAAGCCAGATTTCTTCATTCCCTTGCGCAGCAGAATGCGCTCTACACCCGTGATCGGGCCCAGTGGCATGCGCGTCTGCCCGCTTGGCCTGCCCATAGCCTCTTGGGTCAGCTTCTGCCCATAAAGGTAGGGCATCTTTCGGAACTCGTTTTTCAGCTTGATTATGTTGAGCTGGACTTTCCTGCAGTTATCCAAATCCTTCTTTAGGAAGGAGTTGTAGAGTTCGAGCACCATCTGCGGGACACATGCCGCGATTGCCGTGATACAACCGGTTGCGCCTACTGCGAGCGACGGCAAGATCAGCTCATCTGCTCCCGTGACAAAATTCATGCGGTCTCCAGCTTTCTCGATCAAGTTCTGGAAGTAGGTCAAGTCTCCACTCGTATCCTTTAGACCGCAGATGTTGGGGTGAAAGGCGAGGACATCGACCAAGTTTGGATCCATTTTTACACCCGTGTACTTCGGCAAATTGTAGATGATCACAGGGATGCCTATCGAGTCGGCGATCATTTCGTAGTGCATTCGAAGGCCGCGCGGGTTCTGGGGGAAGAACCAGGGCGTAAGCACCATGGCGGCAGAAGCACCGACGTCCTCGGCAAATTTCGCAAGCGCGATCGCATCTCTAGTTCGGGCGGAGCCGCATTCAGCGATCACAGGCACTCCCTTCGACTCCTCAACAGTTATTCGGATGACTCTCTTTCGCTCCTCATCCGTCATGAGCACCATTTCACCAGGCGTTGAGCATGAAACAAGCCCATGCACGCCGGCTTCGGCGAGATATTGGATATCTTTACGCAAAGCCTCTTCATCGATTGACTCGTCCTCTTTGAATGGGGTCGTGAAAGCTGCATTGACGTCTTTTAGTTCAAATGTCATGTAGGTACCTTCTATAAGTTGATATTTGTAAACTCCTTATAACATTGAACTTTTTAGCATTAAAAGGCGCCGTATTGCCAATGGCTAAAGACAAGTTTAAACTACTGCAGTAAAATCCGGCATATATATGAAAAAGATATGCTTGATCTTGGCGGTCGTAGTGCTCCTCCTGCTAGTGCCTATGACAGAAGCTTGGGAGGGGTCCACGCACCAAGCCGTAGCTAAGGCCGCATATGATGAGCTGCTGGAGAATGTTAAGACATCGGCATGAAATGTTTAGCAGCGCGTAATTTAGCGGATGTAGCTGACTTCTTCTTCTACAGCGCTCGGCAACTTGAACTTCGGTTGTTTTAGCTTTGATATCGCCGGGGTATATTTCTGGAGGTTTTTTAGGTTGAGTTTGAAGCCGAGTAAATCTGCGAGGACCGTAAGGACAGCTTCGGTGGCGCGTATGTCTAGCAAGCCTCCCTCGGTCGCGCCGAGGAGACAAAAACCATGCAAGTTTCGTTCAGCCGCTAGGCCAACGAGCAGGCCGTTCATCCCCACAATCATACCATCTTCTAGCAGCTCTATGTTGTGGTCGCGGAGCAGTTTTGAAGTTTTACTGTCAGTTGCCGCGCCTACAACTGGCGAACGAGACTTTTGGGCGGAGAGCATATACGCGGCCATCGTCGCGACCGTGTCCACATCGTGCTGCACGGCGACATTCAGGATATCATCGGAGAGGGCATATTGCCCGACTGGGGAGGCGGCTTGGGCGTCGGCGGTAGCAAAAATAATATCTGTAGGTATACCATCGGGCCGGCAGTGATAGAAGTCCACTTTTAATGATTTTATCAGCCCATCCTCACGAACCACCCACTCGGGGAAGTACTCTGAATAAAGCTCCGCAAACTTTTCAGCCCGAAGCTCGTGAATCATATATTCTACAGCGAGCTTGCCGATATGTGCTATGCCCGGCAACCCAGCGACGAGTGTGGGTTTCTTGAGTTTTGGCTTTTTTAAGTAGTTCAATTGTGTTGACATAGACTGGTATAATAACGCTGAGGATTTAAGTTTCGTGGCCGAGATTATTTGATTGTATGAAACCCATAACCATCGGAAACGGCGAAATTCGTGTACTGCCTCTAGCGTTCGAGAGCTTGGGAGTCAGAGGCATGTCGATGTTTGTTAAAACTGATGATGTCAAGCTCGTCATAGACCCAGGATCGGCGCTTGGTCAAAGGTTCAATTTGTATCCACACGAATGTGAGTATGTAGCGCTCTCGGACACGGCAGGCGATTATAGAAGCCGCCCGCCGCGCAGACGTGCTCACAATCAGCCACTATCACTTCGACCACTACGTGCCGAACTTCGAGGATTGGATATGGACATAGAGCTCTCCGGAGATCGCGGCGGAAATCTACTCTGGCAAGCTAATTTTGGCCAAGGACATCAGCAGAGATATTAACGCGAGTCAGCGAAAACGTGGCTACATGTTTCATAAGCTCAACGTCGATGGGGCGAAGGAGATTAGGGTGGCAGACGGGCAAGAATTTAAATTTGGGGGCACCACCATCAAATTTTCAAAGCCAGTATATCGCGGTTCTGAATGTTCCGCGCTGGGATATGTGTTGATGCTTGATGTGAGGACGTCGGGTTGCCGTTTGCTTCATGCACCTGACGTACAGGGCCCCATGTGTGAGGAAACGCTTCACCTCATGCTCGCTCAGAAACTAGACGCTGTGGTGCTGGGTGGTCCGCCAATTTACTTGGAAGGATTCAAAGTCGAAAGCACGGACCTCGTGGTAGCACAGAGAAATTTAGGCGCGCTCGCAAAGCATGTGCCTTTGCTCGTCGTCGACCACCATCTTTTGCGCTCGCTAGATTATTCTCAGTATCTACATCCAGCGATGCAGGCAGCTGAAAAGGCGGGCAATAGATTGTTGACCATGGCAGAGCTTGTTGGTCAGGAGCCACAATTACTGGAGGCGAGGCGCAGAGAGCTTCATGAGCAGGAACCGATAGATAAAGAATGGTACCTCCAGCTTGAGAAGGGAAAATTCAAACACGGGTTTACTTGATCACATTCGTTCAGGCGCTGTTATGCCGAGCACCTCGAGCGCGTTGCGCAACACAATTCTGATGCAGTTCACCAGGCGCAGTCGAGCAGCCTTCAATGCAGGGGTTTCAGCATCGATGACCGGCGCAACCTCATAAAACTTGTTGAACCCGATGGCGAGTTCGGCCGCGTACAGGGCAGGTAAGTTTGGCTGCAATTTTTCGCCGGCTGCGTGCACGACTTCAGGCAGCTTGGCGAGCAACTTGATCAACGTCTGCTCCTCAGGTCGTTTGAGGATATCAGCCACATGTTTGCCGCCGCGTTTCTTAGCTTTTCGTAAGATGCTACATGCGCGCGCATGTGAGTATTGAATTGCGGGGGCGCTGTTTCTCTCAAAGTTCAACGCATCTTCCCACTTGAACACGACTTTTTTATCCGGGGAAGTTTGAATCAGCGAGTATCGGACCGCGCCGGTGCCGACGATTTCAGCAGCGCGTCTTTTGAATGCATCACTTGCCTTTGGGTTGCGCTTCTCTACCTCCGCATAGGCTCTCTCCACGGAGCCTTCGATCACATCGTCGACCGAGTGTCCCACCCAAGTGCCGCGCCTTCCGGAGAACTTTCCGCTCGGCAGCCAGACGTGTTCGTAAGCCAAATGATACGAATTCTTGTACTCGTTTTTTAGCCCCAGAGCCTTGAGGGCGAGGAAGACAACCTGCTGCGGAAATTTTTGTTCTGCGCCCACGACGTTGATCACCCTGTCAGCATTCCCAAACTTTTTGCTTTGTTTGCCTTTTTTAGATGTTGTGTAAGTTGTCGTGCCATCTGTACGTTTCGAGTACGGTTTGAACAATAGGCCTGCTTTTGTTTTACCGAACTTCCAGAGCTGATAGGCTATATCCCGCGCAGTGTAGACCGCTGTGCCGTCCGATCTGACGAGGACCTTGTCCTCAACTCCAAACTTGGATAACTTCAAAATGAGCGTGCCGGCGTGTTCACCAGTTCCTTTTGTAACGTACGGCGTCCCACGCAGACGATCGAGCGCCTCGTGTAACATGCCCGAGCGAGCGATGTCGCTTTCCCACGTTAGAAGGTTGTAGCCGATGTTTAGGCGGTCGGTGGTCTCGAGGTTCGCGCGGACGCAGCTTTCAGATAATCGCCTCACCAACTGCGCGTTTTTGCCTTCGCCCCGCTCAAGTTGTTCCAAAATTTGGCGTACCTGTTCCTCAAGTTGAGGCTCCTGCTGGAGGCGCTGGCTGATATCTACGTAGATGGAACCCAAGACATGGTCGAACTTGCCGCGCGGCTTCTTTTGAATGATTTGCCACGCGAGAAGGGTCTGTGCTACTTGTAGCCCGAGGTCGTCGATGTAGTTCTGAACCTCGACATCATAGCCGAGCGCTCGCATGATCCTCGCTACAGTATCGCCGATGACAGCGTTCCTTCCGTGACCTATGTGGAGCGGCTTTGTTGGATTGACGCTCGTGTGTTCGATGATGATTTTTTGTCCACGGCCTATCGTGAGATGGCCATATTCAGCATCTGACTTTTCTATCATCTGCAGCGTTAGGTCAGTTAGTTTTGGAATGTTGACAAAAAAATTCACATAGCTTCCGACAGCTTCCACGCGAGCGACCATCCCCTCTGGTTTTACAGCTTCGACCAAGTTTTTGGCGAGTTCGGTCGGCGATTTGTGTAGCTTTTTAGCGAGTTCAAAGCAGACGGTGCTCGCCAAGTCTCCAAGCGTCTGGTCTGGCGGCTCCTCGAGCGTTTGCTCCAGATTTTTTGGTGCCTCCCACTCGAGTTGTAAGAAAGCATCTTTTAAGGCGAGGAGCACATCGCGCTTGAACTCACCCCAAGGATTTGCGTTCATCGATATCAAAATTCCATATTTCGGCGTTGCTCAATAAGGTTTTTATTAAGCACATAAGAGTTCAAACATTTCCACAAGACGGATAACCAATGGCTAGTTGTTTTAAACTTCTACCTAATCTAAATTAGAGGATGGTTAGGTTGGTCCAAATGGTTAGATTATGGATTGGCATTGATGATACGGATTCTAAAGATGGCATGTGCACGACCTACGTTGGAGCTTTAGTTGTAGATAGGTTAAGAAAATTGGGAGCTAAAATTATTGATTTTCCACGGTTGATTCGACTTAACCCGAACTGGAAACTGAAGACGAGAGGAAACTGTGCGGTCGCGCTCAATGTTGAAGTAGAGGAACAAAAGATACCCGGCGTAAAAAATATTGTCTTGAAGACAGTCGAGGAACTCGCTGAACTCGACCACGATACCACTAATCCGGGCGTGGTATTTTACCAGAGCGAAAAAATTCCAGTTAAGTTGAAAGCGTTTTCAAAAAAAGTTATCCAAAATACGGTCACGATTGAAGAGGCGGATGCTCTCGCTCGCGACATCGGAGCAGAGGTTCACAAGTTTAAACTTGGGCGAGGCATCATCGGTGGGCTGGCAGCAATAGGAAACACCTTGGAGAAGGATTGGACATTTGAGTTGATCGCATATCGCGTGCCTGAAAACTGGGGATCAAAAAGAAGGATAGGCGTAGCATCTGTTGTCGAGATGAATTCTAAAACTTTCCCAAAGACGTTCGATAATTTAGACCAATCCACTGGAGAAATTCGGATTACTCCACACACGCCGTGCCCGATCCTCTATGGTATCAGAGGCGAAAGTGCAGATGTCACCATGAGAGCACAGAAGCTCGTCAAAGAAATGGAGCCGATCGAACGAGTAGTTATCTACAAAACAAATCAAGGCACGGATGAACATCTAAGGCGCGCAAGAATTTCCGAAGCGATGCCAAATTGGTCAGTTATTGTCGATGGGGAGGTGTGCGAGAAGCCACGTGTGATCCCAGGGGGGCATGTTATTTTCAAAATCTGCGATGGAACGGGCAAAATCGATTGTGCGGCATACGAGCCCACGCGCCAATTCAGAGAAGTCATAAAGAAACTCGTCGTTGGAGATAAGGTGAGGGCATACGGTGGCATAAAGGAGAAGCCCGAGCTGCCGTTGACGATAAATTTGGAGAAAATTGGCATCTTGAAACTCGCCCCAACCTTGAAAAAAGTTAACCCTGTTTGCAAACGTTGCGGCAAGCGGATGAAGTCGGAGGGGAAGGACAAAGGGTACTCCTGCAAAAAGTGCAAAATCAGATTGCCTCCAAAAGCAGCGAAAATTTTGAAGATGCCGCGCGATGTCATAGTCGGAGCCTTCGAAGTTCCGCCTCGCGCTCGTCGTCACCTAGCTAAACCTTTGATCAGGGTCAAACAACCGAGGCGAGAATACTGACACTCGAAATCAGAATTTGTTTAGCCCTATTAAAGCGCGCATTTTCCGTGGGCTGATACATGATTGGCCTCCACGTGCGGCGCGCAAAGGCTTTCTTGACAAATCTTCAAGGAGTTTAAATTTAAAAAAGAATGTTAGTTTATGGTTAGATCTCGGAAATTAACTCGGCGATGCAAAGCACTGATCTATTTATTCTGCACGACTCTGTTAATAATTTCTGCCTACGTGTCGAGTTCTCTCGCTGCGAATATCAAC
>JBGPSS010000005.1:0-18972 GCA_041490225.1 Hadesarchaea archaeon | reverse complement strand
GAAGAGTTTGCATGTCACAATCGCGCAGGAGCCGAAGCGTACATTGGAGGTTCTCGGCGTGCCCCACAGGGTTGAAGGCGACTCGGTGGTAATCGAAGAACTAGCGCTGCCATTATGCACATGTTTAGGAATATTGGATGGTCAGCAACTGAGCGCCGAGAAAATCGACTCAACACTGCGCGCGAACCCAGCGAAGGAGACGATGGAAATCGTGCAGATCCTCGCAGGTATAACAATAAGGCAGAAGGCCCCCACGCGAATAGGCTGTCGAATGGGACGGCCCGAAAAAGCCAACCCCCGAATGATGTCGCCGCCAGTCCACGTGTTGTTCCCAGTGGAGCTCGGTGGTGGAGCATCGCGTAGTGTAGCAAAAGCTGCTGATATTGGAAAGGCATCGATAGAATTAGTGAGGTGCGAGTGCTCCGAATGTGGTGCGATTTCATTCACACGGAAATGTCCCAAGTGCGGCGCGAGAACCAACTATGTCAGCATATGTTCAAAGTGCGGGCGCCCCACGAGCGATGAAAAATGCATGACATGCGGAGGGCGCGCTGTATTCTATAATCTTCGTGAAATAGACATCAAATCAATTTTTGATTCGGCCCTGAACAAGTTGCAGGAGCCCATGCCTCAGCAGGTAAAGGGCGTCAGGGGCATGACGAGCGCATACAAGATTCCTGAGCCACTCGAGAAGGGTATTCTCCGCGCGAAGCACAACGTCTTTGTTTTTAAGGATGGCACGGTCAGGTTCGACGCGACGGATGTTCCGGTCACCCACGTCCGGCCGCGTGAAATAGGGACGCCTGTCGAGAAGTTGCGCGAGTTGGGGTACACGACGGACTACGAAGGGCAGCCGCTCGAGAGAGACAATCAGGTAATCGAGCTCAAAGTTCAAGATGTTATTTTGTCGAAGGCATGCTCTGAATATCTGCTGAATGCCTCAAAATTTATCGATGACTTGCTTCAGAAGTTCTATGGGTTGCCGCCGTACTACAACGCCAACTGGCCGGCGGACATCGTCGGGCAACTCGTCGTCGGATTGGCGCCGCACACCTCCGTGGGAGTTGCCGCTCGCATAGTTGGTTTTGTCGACGCGAACGTCGGCTATGCCCATCCATACTTCCATGCAGCCAAAAGAAGAGACTGCGACGGCGATGAAGATGCTGTCATGCTTTTAGTTGATGCTCTGTTGAATTTCAGCAAGCGCTTTCTTCCATCGACGCGCGGCGGCATGATGGACGCTCCGCTCATCCTAAACACCAAAATAAATCCCACGGAGATAGACGAAGAGGCGCACAATATGGACATCATGCCATCGTACCCGCTGGAGTTCTACGAGGCGACGTTGCGCTACGATAACCCGAGCGAGTTGCTATCTCTGATCAAGATAGTCAAGGGAAGGCTGGGCAAGGAAGAGCAGTACGAGGGTTTGAAGTTCACCCACGATTTGAGCGATATATCGGATGGACCTCACTCAAGCCGATACAAGACTCTAGAGACGATGGATGAAAAGGTATCCATGCAACTTGGGTTGGCGCGCAAGCTCAGAGCGGTAGATGCAAGTGACGTAGCGGAACGTTTGATCGAGACCCACTTCATCCCGGATCTCAAGGGGAACATCCGGGCGTTCGCGCGCCAACAGTTCAGATGCACCAAGTGTAGCACGAAATACCGTCGGGTTCCGCTGACTGGCATTTGCGCAAGATGCGGTGGAAACCTTATACTCACGGTGACGCGTGGTGGTGTGGAAAAATATCTTGAGATTGCAACGAAGATAGCACAGGATTACAACGTGAGTGACTACACCAAACAGCGCCTGAAGCTCACGGGGCGCGACATAAAATCCATCTTCGAGAACGACGCGCACAGGCAGGCGAGTTTGGCGGACTTCATGTAGTCGTAGTTGATTTAAGAAGATAGACATAAAATTTATACGAGCCGGGGTGGCAGAACTAGGCTAATGCGACAGATTCGAGATCTGTTAACCCTCACGGGTTGTCAGGGTTCAAATCCCTGCCCCGGCGCCACTCAGAAAACCGTTAAAGTGTTTATATGTGATATTCAACTGGGGCCGCTGTAGCTCAGTTGGCAGAGCGTCGGTTTCGTAAACCGAAGGTCGTGGGATCGTGACCCACCAGCGGCTCCACTAGACGAGATTTCGCCAATTAAAAATTTCTTACCAATAATTGTTTTTCGGTCGATGATGGAAATGCAGGTTCACAAAGCACCGATCGCTCCTTGCACAGAGCTTCTACCATCGATGAAATCTTGCGCCAGTAATCAGATTTTGCGCCGAGGATTGTGGGTAACCGTTGGATGAGCCCCCGTTTCTCTTGCTCAAGAAAGGGCGTCATCGACTCCAGAACCCATTGTTTGAGGTTTAACTTATCATACATGAGCTTGCTTTTTGTCTTTTTTGCGACTTCGATGATTTGCGCAAGGCTTTCCTTGCCATCGTTGATTTCGGGGATGATTGGTCCAAGAAAAATCCATGTTTCAAAACCTCGAGGTGCGAGTTCCTCGAGCACTTGAGCTCTCGCATCTGGTGGTGATGCTCTCGGCTCGAGTTTCATCGCGAGGTCGCGGTCCATCGTCGTTATCGTCACGCCAACATCAAATTTTTTTGGCTTCATGATGTCGATGTCACGCAACACCAAAATGGATTTTGTTTGAATAGAAGTCGGAAAGTTGTTATTTGCCAAAATCTCGAGGCATTTTCTAGTCAATTGCATCTTCGATTCTGTAGGTTGGTATGGGTCGGTTACAGTGCTGACCCCTACAACACCGCGCGGTTTTCTTTTTATTTCATGCGCTAGGATCTCGACAATATTTTGCTTTGCATTTACAAATTTTCCCCAGTTCACTGCCATCTCTCTGTCCCTGAAGATGGCCCGGCTGTAGCAGTAAATGCACCCGTGTTCGCACCCCATGTATGGGTTCAGGGAATACTTCAGTCCTGGCAACTTGCTCAACGATAGGGCTGTTTTGCAGCTCACCGAGGAGTACTCGATCATTTTGTGAACTCCGTAATCTTTTTTTGGAACAGCGCGCGCTTTAGCACCTCACTGCCTTCTATCCAATTTTTAGGGGGAATAGTGAGTTTTGTGACGGCGTAGTTGAGGGCAGCCCGAAAGTTGTCGAATTTCTGTGGCTCCATCTTCAGCATAGTTCTGATGCACTCTCGAACGTTCCACACGCCTACCGGCAGGATGTACCCGGGATGTATCTCTCGCAGCACGAGCACAGACGCTTGTTTCCTCTCTCGATCGAGTTTCTCCGCGGCGGCCAGCCTGCACGAGTAGTAGCAACCACCCGTGTATGCGTAGGTTTTTCTTCCCCAGTAGGGCTCGAAGTCGCCCATCATCGCAGGCGCTTGAGCGCTCTCCGGATTCCACGCCGTGCCCGGGAACCAAGCCTCGATCCACTCGAAGCTCCATTTTTCAGGCATCATTATCGCGACGTAGTAGTTGTCGAGACTTTTGAAGGAGTAGACGTGGTACTCGTCGATGGTCGGGTGTTCCTTTATTTTATCCATGAGCTCGAGCGAGAGGATATTATCGACGGCAGTGATGCTCCAGCGCGTCGGCACGAGCTTCCTTTTAGGCCGAGTGCCGAACATGCCCAAGCTGAACGCTCGCTGGATTCTGGTGACGAGAACTCCTTTATCGTAGAGTTCGGTGACGGCATCTGTTGCCTTGAGATCGTGGTCGTAGAATGCCTGCTCGATCCTCTGGTCAACGCTGACATCTGAAACCTTGAACGAGCGAAGCGGCGCCGATGGCCCGAACGGTTGTGTTTCCTCACTCAGCGTGATGATTTTGTTTGGTTTCCTTGTGAATACTACTTCAGCGTCAGCTGGGTGTACACCCATCGCCAGCTCCTGGAGGGCGTCGAGTACCCTCGTGCCGTCCTGCGCGTCAGAAACTCTCGCGCGGATCTTTCCCCTCACGAGCGAGTAGCGATAGTCGATGATCTCATTTATGGATTTTCCGACCCACATCTCAGGAGTGTCGAGTATCTCTGTATCGCCGAAGTATGGAGGCACCATCGGTCCAATGTACACATGAGGGTAGCCGATCCGCCCGACGAAAACGCCAGGTGGAGTGGAGCCCTCGATCCTCTCCGAGTCTATGAGCCTGCTCGTCCTGGCGAGGGACTGGGCTTTTGCGATTATTGGGCATGTGAGCTTTCCGCAGAGCATCCGCCCACCCTTGCAGAGGAGGCAGAGTGAGCTAGATGGCGCGCGAGCCACCTTGATGCAGTTGAGCGCGGCTAGGTCACCCACATATTTCGGCGGGATAACGTCCGTAAGCCATCTGATTTGACCGAGCGTCATCAATCAATCATGTTGTTATACAATCAAAAAGTTTAGGGAAGATTAGAAGCTTTATTCTTGAGCGCAGCCTGAGCCGCCGCCAACCTAGCAATCGGCACGCGGTAAGGCGAACAACTCACGTACGTCAATTTTATATCATCACAAAATTCCACGCTTCTCGGGTCGCCCCCATGCTCGCCGCATATTCCGATCTTGAGGTCTGGCCGCGTCTTCCTCCCAAGCTCTATGCATATCTTCATGAGTTTGCCCACACCCTCGATGTCCAGCGTCTGGAATGGATTATCGGGCAATACTCTGTTTTCTGTGTAAAACGGCAGGAACTTGTTCTCCGCGTCCTCCCTGCTAAAGCTGAAGGTTGCCTGCGTTAGGTCGTTCGTGCCGAAGCTGAAGAACTCCGCCACTTTGGCAATTTTGTCCGCCTCGAGACATGCGCGAACGACTTCTATCATCGTGCCAAATTTCATTGGAACTTTCAAGCCGTATTTTTGCTCGACTTCAGAGGCCACGCGGTTGAATTTTTCTTTCACAACGATCAACTCTTGAAGCGTGCAGACGTTCGGAACCATAAGTTCGGGCTTTATCATTGTGCCTTCTTTCATGACCTCGGCGCACGCCTCGAAGTAGGCCCTAATCTGCGTCTCGTAGATGTCTGGTTCTGTTATACCGACCCTCACGCCGCGGTGGCCAAGCATCGGGTTAATTTCAGCGAGGGTGCGGATTCGTTTGGCCATCTTTTCCTTTTCAGCGATGGTGTTTTCCAAGTCCTTGGCTCTTTTTGTGATGACAGATGTCTTCCTCTTGAGCGGGAGTGATTCCCTTTCTTTTTTCAAGTCATCCAAATCCCTCTGGAGCTCTTCGTAGGATGGCAGAAACTCATGAAGTGGAGGATCGAGGAGCCTGACCGTCACGGGGAGCCCCTCCATCGCCTTCAAAATTTCTTTAAAGTCCTGTTTTTGCATTGGCAGAAGTTTTTCCAAGTAGGGTTTTCTCTCATCAGCTGTTTCGGAGAGAATCATCGCTTGCACGAGCGGCAGGCGATCCGTGGCGTTGAACATGCGTTCCGTCCTGCAGAGCCCTATGCCTTCGGCTCCGAACTTTCTCGCTTGAAGTGCCCCCTCCAGCGTATCTGTGTTGGCGAGAACCCCGAGCCTTCTCTTTTTGTCGGCCCACTTCAGCAACTCCAATAGCTCCTCGCCTAGTTCAGGTTCTATCATTGAAACTTCACCGAGGTAGACATCTCCGGAGCTGCCATCGATCGTGAGCACATCTCCCTCATTTATGACAGCTTTGCCGATGTAGGCTTTTTTCGCACGAACATCTATGCGTATTGCCTCGCAGCCGGATATGCAGGGTTTTCCTATGCCCCTCGCGACGACCGCCGCATGGCTGGTTTTTCCACCTCGGCTCGTCAGTATGCCCTGTGATGCGAAGAAGCCGTGCACGTCCTCGGGTTTTGTCTCCTCCCTGACCAAGATCACATCCCTTCCGGCCTTGCCCTCCCGTTCGGCGTCGTCCGCGCTAAATATCGCGATGCCAGACGCTGCTCCGGGCGATGCAGCTAGGCCGCGAGCTATCGATTTGGCCTTGGACTTTGGGTCGATGCGTTTGTGCATGAGCTTTTCTAGCTGCTCTGGGTACAATCGGAGGATAGCCTCCTCCTTTGTTATGATCCCTTCTTTGACCATGTCGACGGCAGTCTTCACCCTTGCCTCGGCGTTCATCTTCCCGCTTCTCGTCTGGAGCATGTAGAGTTTGCCGCGCTCGATGGTGAACTCGAAATCCTGAACCTCGCGGTAGCGGTGCTCTAGAATATCTCTAACTTTAAGCAACTCTTGATAGATTTGCGGCATCTCGTCTTTCATCTTGGAGATCGGCTTGGGTGTTCTCACGCCGGCGACGACATCCTCGCCCTGCGCGTTCGTCAGGTACTCCCCAAAAAACACATTTTCTCCTGTGGCCGGGTCGCGGGTGAAGGCGACGCCAGTGGCGGAGTCATTTCCCATGTTGCCGAAGACCATCGCCACCACGTTGACCGCGGTGCCGTTCGCGATGTCGGGCGTTATCTTGAACTCTTTCCTGTAGGCGACGCACCTCGGGCTGTTCCACGACTTGAAGACGGCTTCTATGGCGAGCCTGAGCTGCTCATATGGGTCGGAGGGAAACCCCTTGCCAAGGGCATCCTTGCAGACCTTTTTGAATTCTTCTACAACTTCCTTGAGCGCTTCAGCATCCAGATCTGTGTCGTACTTCGCCCCATGTTTTCTTTTTATTCTTTCAAATGTTTCATCGAAAAGTTCCCCTTGGACACCCATCGCTATTTTGCAAAACATGGCGATGAATCTGCGGTAGGCATCGTAGGCGAAGCGTTCGTTCCCGCCGAGTTCAATGAGGCCCTTTACGGTTTCATCGTTGAGGCCCAAGTTGAGTATAGTGTCCATCATACCTGGCATCGAGATCGCAGAGCCAGAGCGAACGGACACAAGAAGCGGGTTATTGAGATTTCCAAATTTTTTTCCGGTTTTTTCATCGATGTGCATTATGCCAGCTACAACTTCATCCATCAAGTCTTCAGGCATTTTTTCGCCAGCACCAGAATATTCCAAACAAGTTTCTGTTGTGATGATGAATCCAGGCGGAACTGGCAGGCCCATTTTTGTCATCTCGGCCAGGTTGGCTCCCTTGCCGCCGAGCAGTCTTTTGTCTTTAGCCTCGCCTTCCTCGAAAAGATAGATGCGCTTCATAAAGTCCCTTCGCCTGTCTCTATTAGTGGAGGAGATTTTAATACTTAACGAAATGTCAAGTTTTGGTTTATTCGCTTCGGGCCCGTCAGTATTTTAGGAGGCACACATAATTAATTGGTAATTCAAGTTTACCTGAGCCGGTGATTTTTTGAAGGACGTTTATGAGTTTGAGCCAGAAATGGTAGAGCGATTTATCAAGCAGCACAAGGCCAAGAGAGCGGCCGTCCAGTTGCCAGCGGGTATTAGGCCCTATTTGTCTGAGATCGAGTCGCCTTTGAGCAAATGTGGGGCCGAAGTGGTAGTGCTGGCCGATAGTTGCTACGGCGCTTGCGATATCGCGGATGCAAGAGCGAAGCAACTTGGATGCGATGTGCTGCTTCACTATGGTCACGCGGATATGGGCATACGAACGTGTCTGCCGACACTTTACGTGGAGGCGCGCATGACTGCGAACCCGACCGAAGTTGTCGAAAAAGCGTTGCAAGGACAAAAATTCAAACGTTTGGGCATAGTGACGACGGTTCAGCATATCGGTTTTATTTCACAAGTCGAGAAAATTGTGCGTTCTTTAGGAATAACGCCGTTGGTCGGAAAACCTGGGCCGAGGGCGAAGTACTCTGGACAAGTGCTCGGTTGCGATTGGGGATGCGCCAGAGCAATTGTGGATGATGCGGATGCATTTTTGTACGTTGGCACAGGCAGATTTCACCCCGTAGGGGTTGGGCTGGCGACGGGAAAGGAAGTGATAACTGCGAATCCACTCGCGAAGGGCTCTGAAAAGATACGCGGTGGAGATGATTTTTTGAAGAAGAGAAAAGCCATGATTTCGAGGGCCGCACCATGCCGAAGTTTTGGCGTTTTGGTCAGCACAAAGCCGGGCCAGGCGCGTTTTAAACTTGCTTCGAACTTGGTGAATGAATTTAGAAAATCGGGATTATCTGCGCACCTCTTGGTCATGGATGAAATAACTCATGAAAAAATAGGTGATTTCAAAGAAATTGAAGCGTTTGTGTGTGTCGCATGTCCACGTCTGCCGACGGAAGATGCTGCGCGCTTCGATAGTCCGATCTTGACTCCGTTCGAGGCGATGGTCATGCTTGGAAAGACAAACTTCGAGCCTTATCAACTTGATGAGGTTCGGGGGAGCGATTTTTGAGGTGAAAACATGCCGCGCGCAAGACGAAAGAAGCAACTGGAAATAATCCTGCAGAAGCTCGAGGCCCATCCGAAGCCAAGCGCCGCGCTCGAGCAGTACATGACTCCAGGTGACATCGCCGCTACGCTGCTCAACACCGCCTACGCGCATGGTGATATAGATGGTAAGGTGGTGTGTGACCTAGGTTGTGGCACCGGAAGGCTAGCTATAGGTGCAGCGCTTCTCGGCGCCAAGAGGGTGATCGGTGTAGATGTAGACTCAAAGGCTATCGATGTCGCGGCGGAGAATGCTCGCGCGGCCGGCGTCGACATAAAATTGGTAAAAAACGATGTAGAAAAATTTGGGGCTAGGATGATTGATACAGTCATACAAAATCCGCCGTTCGGAGTCCAGAGAAGGGGCGCGGATATTGTGTTCCTGCGCAAGGCCATCAAGCTCGCCAAGGTGGTCTACTCCTTGCATAAGAGCACGTCAGATAACCGAGCATTTATATCAGCTCGCGTAAAAGAACTAGATGCAAAAATAACCGACGTGATAGAACTTGAGTTCCACATGCCAAAACAGTTCAAATTTCACACTCGAAAGGTGTATAGATTTAAAGTTGATCTCTACAGAATTGAGAGGAGGTAAAAAATGGCAGAAGAAATAAAGACGGGAGATTTTGTCATCCCTGGCGATTTCTTGGCGACCGCCGAGGAGTTCGTTCTTGGGGATGGAGCATACGAAGAGGAAGGCAATATCTATTCCTCGTGCACCGGCGTTGTGCTGGTCGATATCAGGACGAAGCGGATATCCGTATTTTCCAAGACGCCGATGCCTCCGGTCATGAAGCGCGGCGATACGGTCATAGCACGCGTCGATGAGGTGAGGGAGCAGTTGGCTCGCGTCGACATCGGCGTGCTGAAGGGATATGAGGATCGCCAGCTACCTTTGCCAGATGCTGGAACCATTCACGTTTCGCAGGTGCGCGATAGCTACGTCCAAGACCTGTTGAACGAATTCAAGGCCGGCGATGTTGTCAGAGCTAAAGTAATCAACGCACAGAGGAGTCCGATCCAGCTCTCGACGGTTGGAGATGATTTGGGCGTCATCGTGGCGTTCTGCTCCAAGTGCAAAGCGTCGCTCGATATAGATGGTTCGAAGCTCAAGTGCCCAGAATGTGGTAACGTCGAGTTCAGAAAAATAGCTAGCAACTATCGCCGAGGTGTCCTATGATGCTTGGGCTGAAGCGCGTACTCAACATACGCGTGGCGGACACAAAGCAAATGGTGCGGTTGGTGAAGGAGATGAGCGCACTCAACGCAGATCTGACTATAGATGCCGACCCAGAGAACGTGAAGGTGGCCATCTACGGTTCGAAGGACAAGGTCCGTGATATCTCACGAAAGATAATGAAACTCGCCAAGTCGCAATCCTCATAAATGCCCAAGTTCAAGAAAAATAGGTGCTTTTATGGAACTCGAAATTGTGAATAAGGATGGAGATAGCATAACGATAAAGATAATCGGCGAGGATCATACTTTTTGTAACGTACTCAGAAAAGTCCTACAAAGTGATGAAGCGGTCTCCGCTGCGGCTTACTCCATCGAGCATCCGCTTCTTGAGCAGCCAAAGTTTTACGTGAAAGTTAAGAGGGGCAGACCAGAGACTGCGTTGACAAGAGCGGCCGAGCAGATAATTGAGTATTGTGTAGATTTGAAGAGGCAGCTGCCGAAGGCCCGGAAAAAGTAGACCAGCGCAAACGTCAATATTATAGCAACGTATCCTCTTTTGGGTAGCTAACTTGAAAAATGTCAAATTTTGGGACATAAAGCCAGAGATTCGTGTGATTGGGGTAGATGATGGGCCGTTCAAGCCGCACACGAAAGGTAAGACTCTACTTGTAGGTGCAGTTCTCAGAGGAGGGCAATGGTTGGAGGGCATTTTGAGCACATTGGTATCGGTCGATGGCAGGGATGCGACTCAACGGATAATAAAGATGGTCAACGAGAGCAGGCACAAGGGACAGCTTAGAGTGATAATGACCGATGGTGCGACTTTTGCCGGTTTCAATGTGATAGACATACGCGAAATTTTCAAGCGGACCGGAATTCCTGTGGTCGCTGTATCAAAGGATCGCCCGAACATGAAGGAGATCAAGCAGGCGATCAAGAACTTGCCAGACTGGCGGGCGCGTTGGAAGATACTTAGGCGCGCAGGGAATATTTATTCGGTGGAATCGAGGAGCGGAGCGCTGATATTCATGCAAATAGCTGGTATAAAGAAGAATGACGCGGAAAAAATAATCAAAACGACTGCTACGCGTAGCTTTGTTCCCGAGCCTTTACGTGTGGCGCACTTGATAGCGCGGGGCGTTGGAGAAAATGCCAAGAAAAACTAAGAAAATGCCAAGAAAAACAAAGATTTGGCGCAAAGTGACGAAGAAAGGCAGACGCGCCAAGCGATGGATGAAGCGACACAGGATAGTTTACGAGATAATTGTTTCGCTGTTGATAGTTGGTGGGGTGTATTTCGGCGTCAGAGGATCGCTGAGCCTCGCTTTGCGGACGGACGAGCCGTACAGGGCCGTGATTTCCCAAAGCATGAATCACGGTGATGAGTCATGGAGGAATTACTTCACCGATCGAGGTTACGATACCTCCAACTTTCCTATACAAGGTGGGTTCGAACGAGGTGATTTACTGTTTATAGAAGGTGTAAATCCTTTGATGGATGTAAAGGTTGGGGATGTCGTCGTATTCGATGTATCCGGCCAATCAATACCTATCGTTCACCGCGTTGTGGCAATAAACAATTCTGACGGCGAGATTTACTTTACAACAAAGGGCGATAACAATCCATACGTTTTGCAGACTGAAATATACATCAAACCAGCACAGGTCTGCGGCAAGGTGGTATTTGTTATTCCAAAGATCGGTTATTTGTCGCTCTTGTGGCAGGGACGATGATGAAGCAACCTTTCCTCACTGTGGATACTATAGTCCAGATGGATGGTGGTGTGGTGCTGGTAAAGAGAGGGGGAGAACCCCATAAGGGGAAGTGGGCTTTGCCAGGTGGGTTCGTGAGCTATGGTGAAATGGTGGATCTTACCGCAGCTCGCGAGACTGAGGAGGAGACAGGGCTGAAGGTGAAGATACAGAAGTTGGCGGGCGTCTACTCCGATCCAAAACGTGACCCTCGTGGGCACACCGTCTCGATATGTTTTGTGGCCGAAGTAGTTGGGGGCAAGCTGGCAGCCAGCAGCGATGCAGCGGAAGTGCGCGTTTTCAAAAAAATTCCTTGGGATGAGCTGGCGTTCGACCACGCATCGATGTTGAGGGATGCGGGATTTGGGTGATATCGTGAAGTTTTGCTCGAAGTGTGGAAATTTGATGTTACCTAAAAAAAACGAGAAGGGAATAATTTTGGAGTGTGGAAAGTGTGGTAACGTTGTCGAAGGAATAGAGGCCGATGAATACAAACTTGTTAAGGATGTGGAGATGAAGAAAAGCGGGCCAGAGGTAATAGAGGGCAAGCAGATAGGTCTGCCCACGACGCGGGTCACATGTTCTAGGTGCAAAAATGATAAAGCCTACTACTGGATAAGACAAACTCGTGCCGGTGATGAACCATCGACTAGGTTTTATCGTTGCGTCGCGTGTGGCCACGTCTGGAGAGAATATGCGTAGGAATTGGTGAACAAGATGGAAGAATTTATGCGCAAATCGCCCGCTGTCGACAGAAAAATCTCCGAGATAAAGATAGGTGATTCGCGCATCAGGGTAGTTGGGCTCGTCGTAGATCGAAAAGAGGTAGAGTTTATGCTCGACGATGGCTCTGGTCAAATCGTAGTTTTTTTTGACGACCCTGCGCTAGCTGCGGGTGTGGATATTGGTTCAAAAGTTAGAGTGTTTGGTACCCCGCTGAACGTCGGGGGAAAACATGAATTGCAGGCGGAGATAATCCAAAGGGTAGATAAGCTCGACCTCGAACTTTACGATGAGGTCAGGCGAGAGGTAAAAATATTTGGAAAGGAGCTAGGACAATAAGATAGGGGTGATTTTTTGGTCAAGTTGCGGATGGAAAATTCAAAAATTTGGAAAACTTGCATCAGCGCGATGTCTAATCTGATCGAGGAGGCGTTGTTCAAGTTGACGCCGGATGGGATCAAGATGAAGGCGATGGATCCGTCGCATGTAGCTCTCGTGGATTTCGAACTCCCGGCAGCGGCATTCGCTGATTACGAGGTCAAGTGTGCGGTGTCGCTGGGCGTAAATCTAGCTGAGATGAACAAGATAATGGCGAGGGCGAAGGCGGAGGATGAGTTCTTCATGGAACTCGATGAAGAAAAAAATCGCTTATCTCTGACATTCAAGGGTACATCGACGAGAAAGTTTAGTTTGTCTTTGATAGATACTAGCGAATCCGAGTTGCCGGAACCAAAGCTTCAGTTCACCGCGGGTGCTGACATTGCGGCTGGAGTCGTTCAGGATGGATTGAAAGATGCCGAGATAGTTGGAGATAATGTGAGGTGTGAGCTTAAAGATGAAGGATTTTTCATGTCGACAGAGAGCGACACCGGTGCGGCCGAGCTCAAATTGCACAAGGGTGACCCAGGGCTACTGAAATTGAACGTCAAGCAGCCTGCACAGGCAACGTTTAACATAACTTATCTTATAAACATGACGAAAGCAGCCAGCTCTACTGACAACATCACAATAAATCTGGGCACAAATTTACCAATCCAACTCGATTTCCCGATCGCCGAGGGAAAAGGCAGGTTGCGTTTTCTGCTCGCACCGAGGATAGAATCAGAGTAGGGCGGTGGCGTTGTTCGCTCCTGGATACATGACGATTTTAGACCCATTTGCTCCAGAAGCGCAGGATGTCGTTCGCTCAGCACCACCACTCGATTCCATGCCTCAAGAAATCGTTGAGCGTGCGGTCAACCGAGTCAAGTGGAAATCTCCTAAAGAGATGATGGTGGACGCAAACCCGAGCGCGATTCAGAATGAAATATTATCATTCTACCTGATGTGTCAAGGTACGGCAGCAGTTTCTTATCCATACTCTCGCGAGGCGCGGCTTGTAACCGATGCGATGAGGGAGACGATAAAATACAGGATGTATGAGTTATTCAAGAGAGGTTACGAAGATCTTTGTCTGGATGCTGTGCAGCGTTCTTTCAAATTCGTGCAACTCGAGCACGATGGTGGTGTGAAATTAAAAAATATTGAAATACCTCGCGAAGATTATTTCAAATTGCGCGATAGGCGGCTCGCGGAAGATGGCATAGAAATAGTCGACGACCGCGCCTTGCCCCAATATGTGCCGAAGTATGCCGTGCGTTGGACAGATCTCGCATTGTTGATGAGGTATAGACGAGTGGATTTGACAAAACTTTATGTTGTACATGGATGGGCGGTTATAACTCCACGAGAATTGTGGGAAATATTTGCAAATTTTATTGGAGTCAAGACGGAGGAATACATTGCATCATTATACGAACGTTTTTCAGAGGCCGGAGTGCCATCCAAGATGCTTGATTCAGTCGGACAAAGAATTTCTGCTTTAATACCGCCTGAAGTGGAGTTGCGTGAACGCTTCCGCAGAGTTCCAATAGGGAAGTTGCGCCTGGAGTTCTTCCCACCCTGCGTGAAGAAGGCACTTGGTGGCGTTGGGGCGGGCATGAGAAATTATGCGATAGCCGTTTTGTTGACGTCTTTTCTTTCTTATGCGCGAGTATCACCGTCAGGAAAAGTTGCCACGCGGATGGCGGATTTCATAAATGATATCTCAATCGTGCGCGAAGAGATCGCACCGCTTATAACAGAAGCGGCGGAGCATTGTAATCCTCCATTTTTTAAGGATCAGCCTCAGGAGAAAGCGAATGTCTACTACCACCTCGGGTTTGGCATGACGCTCGAGCCACGTTTAGAGGATAGTGGCAAATCGAAGTGGTATCGCACGCCGAATTGCAGCAAGATTCAGATTTCTGCGCCGCGTTTGTGCGAGCCCGACGATTTTTGCCGAAGTCGAAATATAAAGAATCCGCTCACTTACTACTACAAGCGCTTGGCGGAGCAAGCCAGACCGCACACAGGTGATTAAATGCAATTTAGAGAAACGACAGCAGATGAACGAAAGCGTTTTTACTCCGAGGAGTGGAACAAAAAAGATTTGCCAGATTTCATACTTCATACACTTTCGTTGCGAGAGTTCGGGTTCGATTACGGCGAAGGCCCGAGCCACAGGTACAATCAGTTTATGACGGTCGAGCAGCTTTCCGATTTTCTGAAAAACAGAGCGCCTTGTGCGGCTTATGCGAGCGTTGCGCTGTACGAGCAGCCGTCGATGAGAAAGGGTTGGTTGAAGTCGGAGCTTGTTTTTGATGTCGATGCGAAAGACTTGCCTCTAAAAACGTGCGGGTGTTCTGGCGGTGCGGTGTGCGAAAAATGTTTGGACGAAGCTCGACAGATAGCGGCGATGTTTGCTGAGACCCTTCGGTCAGATCTTGACTTGCGCAACATCAACTTCGTTTATTCTGGCCGAGGATTTCATATCAGGGTAAACGACGATGCTGTCATGACTATGGAACAGACAGAGCGCACTCAAATAGTAGAATATGTTACGGGCAGCATAGTGCCGACGGATATGACGATAGCGCTCGGTTATTCGCAAGTTTTCAGGGACAGGATTGCGAAGACCTTCGATCGTTTGGATGAACAGAAGCTCATTGAGATGGGCATGAGGACGGCGTTGGCCCAACAATTGATCAAGGAAAAAGAAAAAGTGATAGCCATGATGCGCAAGGGGAAGCTCCAGGATTTACAAGATTTCTCTGGAATGGGTGAAAAAACTTTTGGACAACTGGTTGATCATCTCATGAAATTGAACTCTGCGCTCACGGATGGTAAGGTCACCATAGATACGAAGCGCATTTTGCGTCTACCATCAAGCTTGCATTCTGGCGTCAGCATGAAATGTGTTTTGGTGAGGGACATCGAACATTTTTCAATTGAAAGTGCGATTCCAAAATTTATGCGCGAGGGAAAATAGCATGGCCGAGTTCACTTTCGAGGATATCAAAAATGTATTGATAGAGGAAAAATCGGCGCGTGGACTAGTGGACCTACCGGACGAGTTTTACTCCAACGTCGGAAGGTATGTGGCTGAGCTGAGCCGCGAGGCCGATAGAGGTGAAGCGACACGTCAAGATATTTTGAAGGAAGAACTTCGTAGCGTTTTGCAGATGGTGCAAGAGATCCACGTGCTTCGTGTAGGAAAAGCGCTCAATGAACTCGCGAAGGGGGTTTTGCCAGCTTCATTGCTTGAGAAAGAGAGAAACGCATTCAATGAGATTAGGCAAACTTTGGAGAAATTATACGCAGAATTGGTCGTCCCAACTATGGTGGGCGAGACAGCTGTCGTAGCCCCGACGGAGATAACGAATGTTGCCCTCATATTTTCCGTGGATGTGCCACAGATAGTCGCAGAGGACATGAAGAGCTATGGCCCGTTCAAGGTTGGCGAGGTCGGGTTTTTGCCTAGGCCGAGGGCGGAGTTTCTAGTGAAGCACGGTCTCGCAAGAAAAATCGAAGTTAAATCATTGTAACGATACCTTTTTTGGGGAAGATATCAAAGTTGGAGAGAGTTAGACTAGAGGATTAAAAATGAAGGTACCAAAACAAATTCGCACATACTGTCCGACATGCAAAAAGCACACGGTGCACAACGTGCGCCAGCTCCGCAAGGGTTCAGCGCGACCATTGAGCTGGGGGCAACGTCAGTTCGCTCGCGTGATGAGGGGATATGGTAGCCAGCCAAGGTCCGAGCAGAAGAAGTTCGCGAAAACTGCAAAAAAAATCACTTTGATGTTGAAGTGCAGCGTCTGCGGCAAGTCGCACCCACTACGTGGATTTAGGTCGAAGGGAATAGAGATCAAAGAGTAGGTGATAAACATAGAGACAAGGCCACGTCCTCCCTGTTTCTTGCGGGTTAGATGCAGCGAGTGTGGAAACGAGCAGGTGATATTTAGCCACGCGAGTTCTGTCGTGAAGTGCTCGATGTGTAGCAAGACTCTAGCTATCCCCCGCGGTGGGAAGGCCGAAATCAAAACTTCTATTATAGAGGTGCTGAGGTAGCAGGATGGTTCGTCGAAGAGCAGAATTGCCAGCTGCGGACGAGCTCGTGATGTGTACGGTGAAGAAGGTCTTTCCGCAGGGCGCATTCGTGGCCCTCGATGAGTACGGAGAAAAAGAAGGAATGGTTCACATCTCTGAAGTGGCGTCTGGGTGGATAAAAAACATCAGAGATTTTGTTAGGGAAAACCAGAAAGCCGTTTGTAAAGTTCTTGCGGTAGATCCGCAGAAGGGGCACGTCGATCTTTCGATGCGCAGGGTCAAGGATAGTCAACGTCGTTGGAAAGCCCTGCAGTTCAAAAAAGAGCAGAGGGCTGAAAAGCTATTGGAACTTGCGGCGAAGAAACTGAGAAAGAGCCTAGACAAAGCATACGATGAAATTGGTTTTACCCTGCAGGATAAGTTCGGAGATCTCTATTCGGCGCTTGAAGCTATCGCGATAAAGGGCAAAGAAATTCTGGCGGGTGTGGATATCGATAAAAAATGGGTCAATGTTTTAAGTGAAATGGCGTCCTCCACCGTAGAGGCGCCAGAAGTTGAGGTGGTCAAGTATATTGAATTAAGTTGTCCCACATCCAATGGCGTCGAGGTGATAAAATCGACCCTCATTAATGCGCGTGATTCGGTCAAAACTTCTGATGTAGACGTTGAGGCGTACTATGTTGGATCGCCGCGATATCGCGTCAGAATCACAGCACCATCTTATAAAATTGCAGAGGGGGCGCTGCAAAAATTCGTAAACATCGCGATAACTAACATGAAGAAAGCCGGTGGAAAAGGCGAGCTTAGTCAAACACCAAAAGGTGAATGATTTGAAAATAAAAAAGTGCAAGAGCTGTAGCACTTACACATTCAAAGATGTTTGCCCGAAATGTGGTGGGCGGACCATTTCACCGCATCCTCCAAGGTTCTCGCCGCATGATCCATATGGAAAATATCGGCGCTTGATGAAAAAGGAGGCGTCCAAACGGTGATGGTATGGAAACTGTAACAGTAAAAATTTTATCAAAACCAAAGTTAAGGGAGCCCGTACTTATAGGGGGACTGCCGGGGATGGGCTATGTAGGCAAAATCGCGGCTGAGCATCTAGTGGAGGAGTTGCGCGCAAAGAAATTTGCGGAGCTTTATTCCCCCCATTTCCCGCATCACGTGGCAGTAGAACCAGATGGGACGTTGAGGCTTTTGAGGAACGATTTTTATCATGCAAGCTCCAATGGCAAGGACTTGATAATCGTCGTCGGCGATGTGCAGGCAGTTTCTCCGGAGGGACATCACAAAGTTGTGGACAAAATTTTGGATGTGGCAGAGCAGTTCGGAGTGAAACAAATATTCACGCTCGGTGGCTTCGCGACAGGACGGTACAGCCGGGCCAAACCAAAAGTTGTTGGCGTCCTGAGTCAGCTGGATCTCATAGAAAAATACAAGGAACAGGGATTCACCGTGGAAAAGGGCGGGGGACCGATAATCGGGGCTTCTGGTCTGTTAATTGGCATGGGAAAACTTCGTGGTATGGAAGGGTTGTGTTTGCTCGGCGAAACACATGGTATGCTGGTGGATCACAACTCCGCGAAGGTAGTCCTCGAAGTTCTTGTTGGTATCCTCGGCATCAAGGTAGACATGACCAACGTGGAGCAGCGCGCGAAGGAGACAGAGCGCATACTTGGGAGGATTCAAAAGGAAATGGTACTCCACGAACGCAGGGAGAAAAAGCCTGCAGAGGAAGAAACCTCGTATATTGGCTGATAAAATTCCTAAATAGTTTTCTAGGCTCATCAACAAAGATAAACAAGTTGTTGTCAACATCTTATGGGTGTCAATTTGCCCGACCTACAAATCTATTCGGCGGACTTTCACATCCACTCAAAATATAGCGGGGCAACCTCCAACCGAATGGAAATCGGTACGATCGCTCAGCAGGCGGGATTTAAGGGGCTCGCTTTCGTGGGCACAGGCGACATCTTTCACCCGAAGTGGTTCGAGAGCGTCAAGGCCGAGTTGGAAAAAGTTGAGGAGGGCACATTTGAACATCCCAGATACGGCACGAGGTTCATCTTGACAGTCGAGGTTGAGGACAAACATAGAGTTCATCACTTGCTCATCTTGCCATCGTTCGACGCGGTCGATGGGGTGAGAGAAAAGCTTGCTGGGCGCTCCTTGGACATGGACGCGGACGGTCGTGCACGCATCGAAATCGAAGCGCCGGAGCTGGTCGATATAGCGCTAGCGCACGGCTGTCTCATCGGACCTTGCCACGCCTTCACGCCATGGACAAGCATGTACAAGGAGTTCGACAGCATGCGCGAATGTTACGGCGATCGCATTCGAGAGGTAAGATTTCTTGAACTCGGCTTGAGCGCGGACACGGACATGGCCGACAGGATAGCCGAGCTTTCAGAGGTCACGTTTTTGTCGTGTTCGGATGCCCACTCGCCTTGGCCGGACAAGCTTGGGCGAGAATTTAACCGTCTTGCGCTGGCCGAGCCCACATATGCGGAGATCGTCAAGGCGATCGAGCGCAGAGATGGGCGCCGCATCGAGCTCAACGTTGGTTTCGACCCTCGCCTCGGCAAGTATCACATCACAGCTTGCTCGCGGTGTTTCAAGCAATTCAAGCTCAAG
>JBGPSS010000004.1:0-20222 GCA_041490225.1 Hadesarchaea archaeon | reverse complement strand
GGGAGAGAACAGGTTCAACGCACAATGGCCGATCAGTTCGGCATCCAAAGCACGCCTGAATTTTATGCGATCGAGCCAGCCATAAGCCAAACTTACTTGCGCGGGGCTATGTGGGCAATCATCTTATCGTTCATCGCGATGTTCGTGATCGTCTCCATCGTGTTCAGGCATAGGATCGTCGGCATAATGCTGCCATGCGTCGCACTCAACATGGTCTGGGCCCTCGGCGGGCTGGCTCTTTTTCAAATGCAATTTAGCTTGGCAACCCTGAGTGGGTTCCTCCTGATGATTGGTTTTTCAATCGACACAAATATTCTACTCACCGAGCATTTGCTGAGGCGGGTTGGGGGCGAACCACGAGAGAGAATGGCGACCGCGATGCTGACCGGATGGATGATAACTGGGACGAGCCTCGTGACGATGATATGCATCAACATCTTAGTAACGAACGCAGCTATTACCCAGCTGGTGACCGTGCTCACCTTCGGCCTTGCTGGTGATCTCTTCAATACTTGGTTCCTGAACGGTGGCGCTTTAGTATGGTACATGGAACGACAAAAAAAGAAGGAGTACTATGTCTCTCTTTAAGGAAAAACGAATTCTGTTCCTTGGCGGGATATGTCTTCTCGCCGTGGTGTTACTCGTCACGCCCGGCATCAGATATGGGATAGACATCGCCGGTGGCTCGAGGATAGTCCTGGAACTTGAAGCATCACAGGCAACAATTCAACTAGTAACCCCGATAGTTGGTGATAATCTTACGCCTCTAGACGATATCGCTGGATTAATTATGGATAACCTGCTCACCAGCGTTAAAATAGTAAGTTTAGATAGAACTGCCAACACGGCGGTTTTTGAGATAGGGCGCTCGGTGAGTTCTGATATTCTTGCTTCAATCATCGATAATAAGGGCCAAGTTATTTCTGTAGAAGGAGGTACGATAAGCGATCAAACACGTGAAGAAGTCACAAACTTGCTTCAAACGCGTGTAGATCCCGCCGGCCTTCTAGGCGTACAATCCCGGCCGATGGGTGCTAATTTAGTCCTCTTTGAAGTTCCAGCGATGGATCCAGAAAGGGCAAAAGCTCTACTTGGACAAACGGGGCGTCTGGAAGCATTTATAGAAAATACTCTTGTACTGACCGCTGATGATATCGAAGCAGTCGGTTCTATACGCATCCAAGAAACGAGCGGCGTCTACAAATACCAAGTGCCACTTACTATATCTCAAGATGGGGCAAACAAGTTTGCAGCTGCTTCAGACGGAAGGGGAAATTATCCATTCGTTATCTATCTTGATCGGCCAGATGATGCCGTCCTGCTCTTCAACAACCAGTTATTAGCTAACATGCCGACCGGCCTCACCTACGACAATACTGCGCGAACGTTCCGCATCACCATCTCTGGAACCCAAGGCGTTTCTGAATCTCATAGCTATGACCTACTTGTGTCTTTTATCCCAATATCTAAAGACAATCTGGACAACGAAACATTGCAAACCATACAAGAAATGTACGCAACGAAGAACCGCGCCATCTTTTTGGGATCGGTGACTGACTTTTCAGAAAACGTTACTGGTAGCGTCAAAGCAATTTTCACTGAAAACAACGTGGAATACCTCCCAAAGACATCTGAAACCGAAACTACTGAAAGTTGGCTTCAACGTGCGTGCGGCCTGCAGTCGGCTCCCGCCATCAGCCCAGACATTGCTGGCAAGGCCTCGCAAAACGTCGAAATCACTGGGTCTCGGGCAAGTTATGAAAGTGCTGAAAGCGAAGCCAGCGACCTGAAGACCGTCCTCCAGCAACGCCTTCCTGTCAAGGTATCATTTATGGGTGAAAGTTCGATCCCGGCACGCCTCGGATCAGAATTCGCATTTGACATACTAAAAGCCGCAATCGCCGCTGTCATCGCCGTGGGGGTGCTCGTCTACCTGCGCTACAGGCGGCCATTGATAGTGGGGGCGATAATGCTGACGATGGGCAGCGAGGTGCTGGTAACTATCGGGATCGCAAGCGGGCTTCGCCAAACAATAGGGCTAGCAGAGATAGCCGCTGTATTAGCGGTTATTGGCACTGGAGTCGAGCAACAATTAATTATAACGGATGAGGTGCTTCGAAGAGGGTTACCTAAAGCAGGACCGAGACCGATGAGTCTCTCTGGGCGGATCGGGAAAGCGTTTGCTGTGATATTTGCGGCAGCTGCGACGACAATAGCGGCGCTGGCCACCCTCTTCTTCGTCGGATATGGAGCGATGAAGGGCTTCGCCATCGTCATGATTATAGGCATCCTCGCTGCGATACTCGTGACGCGGCCTGCCTACAGCAGTATCGTCAGCGCTATCGCATCTCGAGAGACAGCTAAAGCTGAGAAAACGCAGGTTAAGACGGCGCAGCAATAACGCCCAATTGATCCAAAACAAACAAAATCGTGGTCAGCGCTGTGAGCGCGCTCGTTGTAACAAAAAATCCCAAAAAAAACTTTTTCATTTCAAGCATCTCCGCCAGCTTTCTCGACATAAGGTATATCGATGCGACACATACCCAATAGAACCAAAAGACGACTATTGCTACCACTATCATGCGAACTTTTATAATAATCATAACAGCTGCGACCAAACCAGCTGATATCATCACAACCGTGAGCGGGTAAAACAACGCAGATAGCAATATTTTCTTGCGAGCTTCCATCTACCCCACCATGAAGAAATATTGGGTAGCAGTTGGAAGTTTGGCGCGGACAACGGCTATCTCCGGACGATATATCACGATCTCTTGATCTCGACATTCTTTTCCAAGAACTTGGCTGATGACTTTTACTTCAACTTCGCCGGATATCTCCGCAGCGCCCCTGCCAAGCTTTGGATTAACACCAATCAAGATTGGGAGTCGCAACTTATCCCAATCGTCCGCGTGAACGATTTTTGATATGTACTCGAGTTCCATGCGCTCAAATTTATGCTTGCTCCCATCCTTGGCCACGACCTGCGGATTCGAAGATGATAGCGCATCTTTCAAAGTTATTCGCTGCCCTGGCAGGTGTGCATTCAAACGGGCCAACTCAAATTGGATGATTCGATCTGTGCTCATTCTCGCCCCTCGAGCATCGCTTTTATCCTCTTTAGGCGGGAAAAGTTCTCGCGCTCCATCTCATCTAACCTCATCGAGATAAACTTCACCATTGATTTCAAGTTCGGCAAAATTACGTACTCGAGGGCGTTCACCCTTCGCTTGGTTTTTTCGAGTTCGATGGCTATTTCACGCGCGCCCTCTTCAAGCTCAGCGAGTTTAATTAAATCTCCAAGCGCCTTCTCGAACTCCATCGAAGCTTCATCCAGCGCAGAGGATGTTGCATATACACCGTAGCCTCTGGCCAAAGCGTGCCGTTCCACTGGCTTGGCCTCTATTATTGGAACGAGGATACCCATGACGTGACGAGTTGAGATATCTACTTCTATCCCCTTTTTAGCCTCCCTCGCTGCTTGATATGTCTCGATTGTCCCCTGCACGGCAAAACATGTCGAGAGTGAGCGATATGCGGATGAGAGTTGTTGCATAGTTTTAGCCCTAACTACTCCGATCTTTCTAACTATCCCGAAGAACTCGATCACGAGCGCATCCATTTTTTCGCGCAGTAAATCGTGCCCCTTTTGAGCTAGCGCGGCCCTTTGCCTCAGTTTTAATAACTCCATTCTGGTTGGAGCTATCCCGATCGCCTTTGCCACCTAGCTTCCCCCTTTAATGATTATCTCTGCCCCGACTGTGCGCCTGATGATTTCCTGAAGTTCGTCAATCTTGGGCAACCATCCTGTTTTATCCGGAATCCTAAGCACAACCGGTAGCAGTTTTTTTGTTCTCATCCTGCGTCTGAACTCAAAACCAAGCTCCTCAGCAACACGATACGTGATAAAAACGATCCCAACATCTTTGCTTGCTAGTAACTCGTCCAATTTTGCGAGCGTTTCCTCTTTTTGCTCGTGAATGTGAACATCCTGTACGCCAGCTAACGCAAACCCCGCCGCGGTCTCGGCATCCGCAATGGTGGCGATTTTAAAGCTCAAATTTTGGCACCCTCACTATTGTTTCTTTGATCTTATCTGGCTCTACATTATCCGCTTTTAGCCTGATGATAGCGCGCAAATTCTTTACCTCGCTTTCCTTTAGACGGATATATGTCAACACAGGTGCCAAGCTGAATGATTTCATGACCGACATCCATTTACATATTTTCAGCCAGCCCTCATCGAGTGCCCTCTCGAGCGGAAATAGCGATCCAGTTGCCTCAAATTCGGGCAGGGTCTTCGCTAAAATCGGTCCATAAGTTGTATGTGAAATCCCAGTCACCACTTCCTGAACGCTTTTAGCTTCAGCCATCCACGTCAGCGTTTTCTCGCTTAGCTCATATGAGGGCAATATCAATGGATACATTATTTCCTCCGGAGTCGCCCCATCCCGCTTGAGTCGCAAAATCGTCTTGATGTTGACCGCGTCTATCTCGTAACCCACTATTTTTTTCAAAATGGGCCGTTGTGCCATTTTTGCTAGTGTTTCTCTTATGTTTCTCACAATTTTCTTGAAACTTGGCCGTCCACTTTTGTCCAACACGTCTTCCCAAAGTTTCATGCCACGCACATCGGCCCAAAGCGATGAGTAATATGCTTTGTCCAAAGCGGAAAGTATGATAGGCAAGCCATCATTTTTATACTTCTCTCGCGCGGTGGAGAATGCGTCAAAATACTCGGTGCCCTTTAGAAATTCGAGTAACGCATCAAAATCTTCTACAGTAGCCAACATTTCAAGCCGCTCTTGAGGCATTGTTGATGAAGGTAACATTTCCTCCAAACGCTTTTCTTTTGGCACCTTGTTGTGAATCGCTGTAACAACTGTCTTTAGATTGTAGAGGTCTATCTTTTTGAACAGCTTTACAATGGTCGGCTTGTCATTTTCCGGTACCGCATCTAGAAGCTCGCGATAGCTATCGCTTAAATATCCATTCAAAGCCTGCTCCACTGCAATGATGTCAACTCCTTCATCCCTGGGAATATCCGCCAAGTACGTGCGATAACCCGTATCATCCAGTCCAGCCAAGATATTCGAAACCTTTGCCGCGTCTGCAAATTCAAACATGCGTGATTCGAGGAGTAACCTGGCTTCCCACGCGCTAATTTTTGCCCCACAATAGACGTATGGCATCGCTCGATGGGCTGAAATAAACACGAACGCAAACATGCCACCAATTAGCCCAAAGACGATCACAATGATTTCGATCATCTTGATCCTTCAAATAACAGCTTCGCCACTTTCGTCCGCAAAGTGTTGAAATCGCGGCGCATTTTGCCTTCGAAAGTATCGTCGATTTCAATTTTTCTGTCAGTCGTGGCGACTCTTACTCCACATATTGTTTGGATTGGCTCGCCAAATGAGACATTTACTTTAGTGTCTTTTGTGGACAACGCTTTAATAATTTTTTTCTGCGCTCTTTTCAAAACGCGCAAATCTTGCTTATTTACAAAGATCGTGACTCGATCGGAGCCAAGCTTTTTACAAGAGTCGACCGCCATCCTGATCAAATCTTCTTGATATTTTTTGGATGAAGTGTACTTCCGAATTTTTTCTTCTACCTCTTTAAAAACCTCGTTTATTATTTCCTCTCTCTTTTGGAGGGCTTCCTTCTTCGCTTTCATTTTCCCGTCCATTAGGACCTCTTCATAGACGCGCTTGCCTCTCGCCTGCGCCTCTTTGACCTCGTGTTCTTCTTCCTCTTTCGCGGTAAAGCGGGCCGCGTTGAGAATAGTGGAAGCCTCCTCTCTAGCAGCTGCCACTATGCTGGTCGCCTGCTCGCTCGCCTCTCGGAGTATCTCCTCTACCATCAGCCGTGTTCCTTTGCTAACTGGCAAGTTCTGACCCCTTCTCTATATGAAGAGCCTTAACCCTATCAGCAGGAGGAACGACGTTATGAACCCCAAGATAGCGTAGGTCTCGACCATCACTGCGTATATCACCGATGGTGTGAAAGCCTCTGGTCTTTTAGCCATCGCTGAAACGCCCGCCAAACAAACCTTTCCCTGATAGTAAGCAGTGAAGCTCTGGACTATCGCCGGCAACATCGCGACTAAAGCAGACGCCCCCACGGCCACTCCAGGGATGCCAATATTGAGGTTTAGTTTCCCCCCGAATAGACCGCTGCCAATCAACAGTAGCATGCCTGCGATGAAACCGTAGAAACCCTGTGTTCCTGGAATCACTTCCAACACGAATAGCTTCGACCACTTTTTGGGATCCTCTGCTGTAACTGCTGCAGCCGCAACACCGACCATTTGCACAGACATAGCTGAGACAAGCCCTGGTATAACCGCTGCCAAACCAACTGCTAACGCCACCCATATCACATCTTCAGCTACCAGATAATTCACCCCCTTTCACTTTAGTGAACACCCTTTTAGCTTTAAAGGGAGCGAACTTTTCCGCGCCCCCCTCGTAGAATTTCCCGAAAAACTCCGCGAAATGCAAACGCATCGTGTGGATGAACCCGCCCATGCTGCCAATAAATATGTTGAAAATGTGCCCCGCCAAAAACACGAAAGCAATCCCTATCAGCACAACTATCGCGATAATCACTGTAGGCGATAAGGATAGATATGGTCTCACCAACCCATCGAATGTTAATCCAAGGATGAAGTTCAGCATATACGCTATAACACCAGTCGCCACGCCGAGCGCCATTAACCTACAATAGGAGGTCACATCTGCTATCAAACCGATTAAACCGTAAATAGCGTTGATGGCTCCTCCGACCTTTGAGCGGATACCTTGGGAAGTAACAATACCCCCAATTATACCACCAATTAATCCAACGTAAAAAAGAATTCTGAGAATAAACACTATTGTCGTTGCTGACGCTAGTGGATTAAAAGCATCTGCTACAGCCATCTTTGGGAAGGTAAAATCTATTCCAAATGATTTCAAACTCATGCCCACAATACAAAAACCAAGCCCAAAAAATCCCAAAATGAGCATCGCGCGCGTCACGTCTTCTAAAATAACTCTGGTATGCTCCCGCCTAAAAGCGTCTTTTAACGCTTTTACCACGGCGAACGCAACGAACAGTTGGAGAATCCCTAGAACTATCGCTAGTTTGAGAAGCGGTAGTGGATTTTTAGTCGGGTCTGACCAAATCGCTGGGATTGTTGGACCAAACAGACTACCTGTCAGGAGCCCAACTACAATCGCGCATATTCCTCCAATTGCTAACATTATTCTGATATCTTTCGGAAACGCTTTAGCTATCCAAAAACCAGACATCATGAAAATTGCCAACAGTGCACCGTACCCTGCATCACCCAAACAAATTCCAAAAAATACCGAAAAGCTTACCACCAAGAAGGGAGTTGGATCAGCTTCGTCGTGCCGCGGCATCCCATACATCTCAGTTATGAACTCGAAATCTCTGACGACCGGTGGGTTTTCGAATTTGCTTGGTATCTGCTCTATCTCATCTTTCGACGGCTCATGGATGTAGAATATACACTTTCCACGAGTAGTTTTTGTGAATATCGATTCTAATTTCGCCGCTTTTTTGGCTGGTGTCCACCCTTCGATTGAAACTGCGGCATCTGTATATCCAAAGCTCGAACAAGCTTTTAATCGCTCCTCCCGGATTTCAAGAAGTTCTACCCAACGACCGACGTCTGGAGCCCAAGATTTTGCCAACTTTGCTATTTCCTGCTCAACTTTGGCCTTCTGTTTTTCTAAGTTTGTGAGTTGCTGTCCCAATTGCTCCATAGCCTTGTTGGGTGCAACAAATACTTGCGGCAGCTCGAGCGATTCTATCTCAAACCTGTAAAGCGTAGGCGCCAGCTTCGGTTGATCCCTCGACCTGCAAACTATGATTACGGTTCTCTTCTCACCTTTCCCAAGAACTTCGAAGAAAACTTTCTGAAACAATGCCTCTTTGACAGCTATCGAGAGCTCCTTGACCTTTTCTTTTGGTATATGGCCAACGTGAACATAAAATTCCTCAGTTGAGCGAAGGTACTGAAGCGAGAATTTTACCTCTAGAACGTCCTTCAGCGCCTCTTTTTGGGCGAGCAGCTTTTGCTTCTCTATCGATATTTCTTTGCGCTTAGCTTCCAACGCGGTCAACTTCGGCTCGAGTTTTTCTAGAGTTTTCTTTGCCGCTTTCACCATTTGGTCATGCGGGAGCTCTTTGGTTTCAATCGAACGTTTGATCGGCTGGGGTCCCAAAATCGATTGAATTTCTTTGAATTTAGTAAGCAATCTGAAAGTATCGTAAAAATCATCGCCCAGCTCTTTCTTCACAAATTCTGGCTGGGTGGTTTCTCTCAACTGAACTATGCCTGCCTCGTGTAGTTGCGATACCACATCATCGCGCGCGCTTTGTAGAATGACAGCTTGAAATTTCTGCATCCTGGCGGTTTTAAACACACTATCACCGCGTGATAGCTTTTAGTGTTAGCTCAACTGCTTCTTTATGTCGCGCCTTGAGTTTTTTCTCCAGCGCTTGATCCCGCTTGCGCATGGTCTGAAGCTGCTTCTGAACATCTGCTTGCGCTTTCCTTCCAAGATCCTCAATAACTTTTTCAGATTTGATTCGCGCACTTGACTTGAGTTTTTCTTTTATCTGAGCGGCTTCCTTTCTGGCATCTTCGAGGATTTTCTCAGCTTCCCTCTTCGCTGCCTCGATCTTTTCCTTCGCTCTGCGCTCTGCTTCAAAAATTGCGCGAAGGTCTTCTTCTACCACTCATCTGCCTCCAAATGACTACATAGTTTTAAACGACGCCGCTCATAAATATTCTGTTGTCCTCGCAATTCATAAAAGCAAAGCAACTACATTAGTGCTGGTGCAAATTTGGGCAAAATAGTTCGGATCACTGGGCCCGTCGTCATCGCCGGTGGAATGAAGGGCTCGGAGATGTACGAACTCGCGCGCGTCGGCGAGCAAGGTTTGATTGGAGAGATAATCGGATTGACCGGAGACCGCGCAACCATCCAAGTTTACGAGGAAACATCTGGAATAAAGCCAGGGGAAAAAGTCGAAGGCACTGGAAAGCCGCTCTCAGTAGAACTTGGGCCAGGGTTGATCGGCGCGATATATGATGGCACTCAGCGACCACTCGACATAATCAAGCAAAAAACTGGAGATATGATAGCACGAGGCGTCTTTGCGCATCCCTTGCCCCGTGATAAAAAGTGGGAATTTGTGCCAAAAGTGAAGAAAGGAGACGATGTCGTCGGTGGGGATGTGCTGGGCACCGTCAAAGAAAGCAAGATTGTGGAGCACAGAATCCTTGTGCCGCCGAGCGTCAGCGGTAAGATCGCCGACATCGCCGACGGGCCCCACAAGGTCGAAGATATCGTGGCTACTGTAGAGACCGCTCATGGCAAAGAGAAAGTTTCGATGATGCAAGTCTGGCCGGTGAGGCGGGCGAGGCCTTTCAAGGAGAAACTTGACCCGTGCGAACCATTGATAACCGGACAGCGCATCGCGGATACGTTCTTCCCTGTTGCCAAGGGTGGAACGGTCGCCATACCTGGCGGATTCGGCACTGGGAAGACAGTTTTCCTTCACCAAGTTGCGAAGTGGGCCGATGCTGATATCATCACATACGTAGGGTGCGGCGAGCGCGGCAACGAGATGTGCGATGTGCTCGTCCACTTCCCGCAACTCAAAGATCCACGAACGGGCGAATCACTGATGGCACGAACTGTGCTGATAGCTAATACCTCGAACATGCCGGTCGCAGCTAGGGAAGCCAGCGTTTATACGGGCATCACCATCGCGGAGTACTTCCGCGACATGGGATACAACGTCGCTCTGATAGCGGATTCAACATCGCGATGGGCCGAGGCGATGCGCGAGATATCAGGTCGACTCGAGGAGATGCCTGGCGAGGAGGGTTTCCCCGCGTATCTAGCATCGCGACTAGCTGAATTCTACGAAAGGTCGGGCCGAGTGCGGACCTTGGGTAGCGATGAAAGATTTGGCTCTGTCACCGTGTTGGGCGCCGTTTCTCCGCCGGGCGGTGACCTCTCTGAGCCGGTCACCCAAAATACACTGCGGATAGTGAAGATCTTCTGGGCCCTCGATACTGGCCTAGCGGACCGCCGCCACTTCCCCGCTATCAACTGGCTGACGAGCTACTCGCTGTACGTGGATGCACTAAAGGACTGGTGGAAGCAAAAGCTCGGGGAAGATTGGAGAGCGCTGCGGACGACGGCTATCGAAATGCTCCAAAAGGAAGCGCAACTAGAGGAGATAGTTCGCCTAGTCGGCCCGGATGCGCTGCCAGAGCGAGAACGCATAGTTTTAGAGTCAGCTAGAATGATGCGCGAAGATCTGCTACAACAGTTCGCGTTCCATGAAGTGGACACGTATTGCCCCGTCGAAAAGCAGCTTGGTATGCTCAAGCTCGTGCTCAAATTTTATGAAAAATCATTAGAAGCCGTGAACCGCGGCGTCTCAACCGAGGAGGTCAAGAAGCTTCCGATAAAGGACGAAATTGCTGGCATGAAACGAATCACACCAGAAAAATTCCAAAAGGAATACAAAGCCATGGAAGGACGCCTCGAAAAACAATTCCTTGAGCTTATACAAACTAAAAAAGCGCCTACAGGTGGTAAGGTTGAGCGAATCCATGAAGAGTAGGGAATATCTGACCGTCGGCAAGGTCTCTGGGCCGCTGATAATCGTCGAAGGTGTAAAGGGTGTAGCCTACGGCGAAGTTGTTGAGATAGTGACCCCTAGTGGTGAGACCAAGCGTGGCCAAGTGCTCGATGCCTACGAAGATCGGGCCGTCATTCAAGTTTACGAAGGTACGAGCGGCATAGACACGATGCAAACTCGAGTCAGGTTCACAGGCGAAACTATAAAGCTTGGAGTTGGTCTGGAGTTGCTCGGCAGGATATTCAGCGGTAAAGGGGTGCCGATCGACGGCGGACCTAAACCCATATGCGAAGACGAATTGGATGTCCATGGGGCGCCAATAAACCCGTCGGCACGGGAGTACCCAAGCGAATTTATTCAGACTGGCGTCTCCGCCATCGACGGCATGAACACGCTCGTGCGTGGACAAAAACTTCCCATCTTCTCCGGATCGGGCTTGCCCCACAACGAACTGGCAGCTCAGATAGCGAGGCAAGCCAAAGTTCTTGGTGAAGAAGAAAAATTCGCAGTGGTCTTCTGCGCGATGGGGATAACCCACGAGGATGCAGCTTTCTTCATCAAAGATTTCGAGCGAGCGGGAGCACTCGAGCGAGCAACGCTGTTTCTAAATTTGGCGAACGACCCAGCGATCGAGCGAATCTTGACGCCTCGGCTCGCACTGACAACCGCTGAGTATCTGGCCTTTACCCAAAACATGCATGTGCTCGTTATCCTGACTGATATGACGAACTACGCTGAGGCGCTGAGGGAGATATCTGCCGCTAGGAGCGAGGTGCCCAGCAGGAGAGGCTACCCGGGGTACATGTACACGGATTTGGCGACAGTATACGAGCGAGCGGGCAGGATAATCGGGAAGAGTGGCTCGGTCACACAGATGCCGATCATCACCATGCCAGGCGACGACATCACACACCCGATACCAGACCTAACGGGCTATATAACGGAGGGGCAGTTGGTCATGGACCGCGAACTCCATCGAAAAGGGATTTATCCACCAATCAACGTGCTGCCATCGTTGTCAAGGCTGATGAAAGATGGCATAGGGGCCGGCCACACACGAGAGGACCACAGCGACGTCTCGAACCAAATCTACGCTGCATACGCCGAGGGCAAGGATCTACGCGCCCTCGTGGCAGTTGTCGGGGAAGAGGCCCTGACCGACCGCGACCGCAACTACTTGGAGTTTGCAGATAGATTCGAGCGCGAGTTCATCAACCAAGGCAAGGACGAAAACCGCGCGATAGAGTCCACGCTGGACCTCGGCTGGGAACTTCTGCGGATGCTACCGAAAAGTGAGATGAAAAGAATAGATCCAAAATTCATCTCCAAATATCTGCGGCCCGGCGAGTGAAACGATCGTTTTAGTTTTATTCTTCTTTACCGACATCTGTTTTTATCACTGGGGGTTCCTTGATCACTTTTAAGATTTTCTGCGCCAACTCCTCGCCCTTTTCAACTGGTATGTTGACGCCTTTCCGTGTGAACCCCTTATATTTCGGTATGTCGACCCAAGTCCTTATGTCGAGAGTGTCCATATCTCCAAACTTTGCGTGCTGGATAACCACTTTTTTACGCTCGCTTATTACCAGTTCTTCCATAAAATCACCTATAATTCGTTCATTTTTCGGTTTAATAATGCGCTCGGAACTCAAAATCTTCATCATGAAATCAGATTAGCCAGGCTCGTCATCGCGCATTTTAATCTCTGTAGCATCTGATTAAAAATTTAGCGATAACCCCCGAGTGGTTCAAAGGAAATGATTATCATATGTGCGATAAAATCTGGTTGGTGACGCAATGGAATCGCTGAAAATTGTTATGGAACACTTGGAACCAAAGCTCAGCACTTGGTTGCTGTTCGAATACGAAAATGCGTCAAAGCTCCTCAAGAAAAACATCCTATTTACAAATGTCAAGAGCGCGCGCGCAAGAAAAAAGTTGCGAAAGTTTGGCAGGGTCGATCGGCGGAGCGTGCTGGACATCTTCCCCCGCGAAAAACTCTTGATCCTAGATCCACATGCGAAAAAAGCGCTTGCTCCCGGAGATTTGGAGGGAGATGTCATCGCAGTTGTCGGCGGGATCCTTGGCGAACATCCGCCGCGCGGCAGAACCAAAAATCTGCTGACCCAAAAAGCACCGGCGGCCAAGACGCGAAACATCGGTAATTGGCAGTTCGCGATAGATGGGGCTGCCTACGTCACAAAACTCGTCGCCAGCGGCAAAAAACTCAAATCCATATCGATTAAGCGAGGACTCATACTGAGGGCAAAACTCAAGCCCAGCGGCGTGCACGAGGTGCTGTTGCCATACGCTTACCCAATTGTTGATGGTCGACCGTTGATATCCAAGAAACTCTTGCATTACATGATGAACGTCAAAAACCCTGAAATCACGTGGTGCGATCGACCGTCATCTTATGATTAGGGGACTTTAAATATTTCAAGACAAAGTTAAGACCAAGGAGACAGAAGATGCCGAAATTCGTCGTGACCCCGTGGGAAGTCAAAGGTAAAGTCGATTATACCAAGCTCATAAAACAATTCGGGACCAAGCCGATAGACGATGGCCTCCTCAACCGAGTGAAGAAACACACCAGCAGTCTCCATATGTTCTTGAGGCGTGGAATTTTCTTTTCTCACAGAGACTTCGATTGGATTTTGGACAAGTATGAAAAAGGTGAAAAATTCTTTCTCTACACCGGGCGGGGGCCTTCGGGCCACACCCACCTTGGACACCTCATCCCTTGGATATTCACAAAGTACCTGCAAGACGCATTCGACGCCGAGCTTTACTTCCAGATGACCGATGATGAGAAATTCCTTTTCAAACGGGACTTGAGCTTGAACGACGCGATCGGATTTACCTATGAAAACGCCCTAGACGTGATCGCATGCGGCTTCGACCCAAAGAAAACGTTTGTTTTTTCGGACGTGGAATACGCAAAAACCCTATACAAGACCGCGATCCAAGTGGCCAAACATACAACTTTCTCGACCGTGAAGGCAGTTTTCGGGTTCAAAGGAGAGAGCAACATCGGCATCATATTCTTCCCGGCCATGCAGGCGGCGCCATGCTTCCTCCCATCCGTGTTGAAGGGCAAAAACATCCCCTGTTTGATTCCTGCAGCTATAGATCAAGATCCGTACTGGCGACCCAGCAGGGACGTCGCGCCGAAGCTTGGATTTTACAAACCAGCGCAGATCCACTGCAAGTTCATCCCCGGCTTGGGCGAGGGTGGGAAGATGAGCGCGAGCCAACCAGAGACCTGTATATTCACGACTGACTCCTCTGAGGTAGCAACGAAAAAAATTATGAACGCATTCACGGGCGGCAGACCTACTGTCAAGGAACAGCAAGAAAAGGGCGGGAAACCAGAGGTTTGCTCGATCTATCAGTATTTTTACTTCCTGTTCGAAGAAGATGATAAAAAACTCGAGCGAATCCGCAGCGAATGCGAAAGTGGTGAGAGGATATGCGGGAATTGCAAGAAAGAGCTCGCCGAAAGAGTGGTAAAATTCCTAGCAGAACACCAACGGAAGAGGAAGGAAGCCAAAACAGTCATCGATGAATTTATGCTGAAAGATTAGCCGCTAAGGCCTCTCTCGACTCAGAGAATAGTAAGTCACATCTCCCTCATCATCGACTATGGCAAAAAGTATAGACTTTTTGACGCTGTGCGCGAGCCTTACCGCCCGCGCCATGTCGGTAGAAGAAAGGCGTGCGCTCTCAGGTATGGCGTGCACCAAGAACTTGGAATGGGCCTCGCCTGGTTTCTCCCCGCGCTCGTAGACGCGGAAGTGAGCGCCAAATTTCAGGCCGGTCTTGACGATGTAACCCCTCGATCTGAGGTCGGCGTAGACTGGATACTTGAGCATCAAGTCAGAGTCCTGTTTCAATAGTATCCCCGAAAGCTGCCTAAATTTGATCTTCTCCCCGCTCTCACGGTCTAGCACTTTGATCTTGCCGCTCTCCAGAAGATAGAGGGCCTCGATCGGCGCAAGCTGGAGCTTCCCCCCGCTCAACGGCTTGCCAAAAGCGCCCCGCTGGTATAGCTGGTTCGCCTGCGCCTCTTCCCAAACCATTATCTTGTCTTTGTACAGATACGCGTCAACAACGGGAATTTCGGCCTCCATGCCGTCCCCCCGTTGAACTAGCCAGCGCTCATTAAGAAGTTTGCTGTGGCCAAACCGAATTATTTAAATAAACGATCTACGTAATCGATTGTGAGGCTGGCATCGGTAATCGCGCTAATACCGGGCGGCGCAGCCGAGACGATGGCGAAAACTAGTAACCGAAGCAAAAATTCTCTTTGCGAATGTGGTGTCACCTTCAACGTTAGTCAATGCGGTTACCCGCCTGGTATTACTGACTTCTTGAATTTTTTGTTACACGTGTAACAAACAAAAATGGAAACGGGGTGGTGGGGTCGCCGAGATTTGAACTCGGATTTGCAGGTTTCTCTAGCACAGCTCCAATGGGTCATCATCCTTACGTCAGCAGACCCACGTTTGCCACTGGAGCCTGCCGTGCTAGCCAAGTTACACTACGACCCCACGAAACAAATTCGGGATTGCTTCGATAAAAAACTTGCCGAATGTGCGCCAACGACGGCAATTGCTAATCCATCCCATTTAAGCAGGCGAATTGACAACCGCGTCGGCACCTTGGCACCGCAATATGGACACTTCTCAAGCGATCCGACATATTGTCTACATTTTGGGCAGATTACCTCTCCTTTGGTCCAACCGACCTCATAAATGCGCAACTTATTAGTAAAAGGGGTTTTTAACCTTCTGTTGCTACTTCCTGCGCTTCGATCCCTCTACGATGTTTTGTTTTTTTGTTCAGCAAAGGGATTTCGCCTCTTTTATAAAGATGGACGCTGAAATACTAACTGGTAAAAAAATGGTTCATGTATCGGTGAGCATCAACTACATCTCGGCTGAAAAATTTTGGGAACAAGAGAAGCAGGCGCCACCTGGAGTGCACATCTCAACCAACGTCAACATCATGGGCGTGGAACAAAGAGGGGAGGCGCTCGCGGTACCCTTCGTTGTCACAATCAGCTACATGCCGTCCGTCGCGCAGATAAGCTTGAAAGGTCAAGCGGTTGTGTCTGGAGAAAAAGCCGAGCTCGAGCGGCTCCAAAACGATTACAAAAACCAACGCGCCCCACCACCGCAACTGCTCCAATCAATAACGAACTTCTCACTCATCGAAGCCACTATGCTCTCGCGGACGCTGAACATCCCCCCACCTATCCCACTGCCAAGCTTACCGCCGCAACAAAAACCTGAAAAGGGGGAGCGGCCGAGCTATGTCGGATGAAATGGCCTATTCACCGCCACCACGACGTGAATTGCCAGAAACGCCCAAAAACTTCAGCATACTTTTGATTGGGGTAATGATCTGCATCATCGGTACGCTGCTGATAAATCAGGGCATCGACGCTGCTAAAAGCGTCGGATGGTCTATCGTCCTCAGCATGGGACTCTTGGCTGCTGGGGCGATGCTGATACTGGCAGGCGCGAGCCGCATATGGCCCAAGAATCAAGCGGTCGACATCGCGCTCATCGTTGCCGGGATACTTTGTATCATGGGAAGTGGTGCCCTCATCGCTGGAAATCCGGGCGGCACAGCCTACGCTATTGTTTTAACGTTAATCGGCATCGCGCTCATCGTCGCTGGAGTGAAGGTGGCCGCCCAAGCCTGGAAACGGTTCCACAGATGAATGAAAAGCGGACCCGCCGGGATTTGAACCCGGGCTGCGGGCTTTCCCCTGTTTTTAACAGCCGGAGGCCCACGTCCTATCCAAGCTAGACTACGGGTCCATCATCTATTGTAAAGCTGAAATAATTAGTCTATTGTTTATGAAATTCAAAAATAAAAAATCCCGACGCTCGTGCCGTTCAGCGTTGAGATGATTATTTCTTTATGCCAAGCGTACCGATGAGGGCTAACACAGCTCCCACGAGAGCTACCCAAAGACCGTAGCTATAGCTGCTCAAGTTTCCGAACCCAGCATCAACTCCGAACCATACCCAACCTAGAACACCTACAAGTCCACCAATCGAGACCAAATAGCCGAGGCTCTTTATTGAGGTCGCTAATGCTGCGAGGGCACCTATCACTGCCAAGACTCCACCTAGTATAATGACTTTACCTTGGTTCGAGCCACTTCCGTCCGCTGATACAGAAAATCCCCCGACGCTTACAGAAACCCAAGGCAAGAACACTCCAACCGCCGCTATGATGCCGCCGATAAGTCCGATAATCAAAAGAGTTTTCTTTTCCATATTTCTCACCTCCCTGCGCCACATTTTGGACAATACTACTTAAAAACCCCACATATTTAAATTTATCTCAGAAAAAGTGTTTTAAACAAATTTTGAGCTATTAAAGCTCTTTTTTATCAAATCACAGCCATTAAAACAGAAATAAATTTTTTGGTAAATCTACCTCGCCATCCAATCTAAACATTAATTTGATTGCCAACAAATCTCTTAACTGGGCCCGTAGCCGAGCCTGGATAAGGCGTTGGCCTTCGGAGCCAAAGATCGTGGGTTCAAATCCCACCGGGCCCGCCATAAACCTTTTTCTTGAGTGTGCACTATCTCTGTAGGGGTTGAACTTGAAGGCAATCATGTTCATCGGCGACGGCATGGCGGATCGTCCAGTCGCTGCGCTTGGAAATCGCACGCCGCTCGAAGCCGCGAGAAAACCAAACATGGATGAAATCGCGAAGCGCGGCATCTCGGGTGAGATGTACACAATCGCGCCTGGCGTTCCACCTGGGAGTGACACCGCACATCTGGCGTTGCTCGGATACGATCCTTACGAGGTCTACACTGGCAGGGGGCCATTCGAGGCCGCTGGAGCCGGCATAGACCTGCGGCCAGGAGACATCGCCCTCCGGGGTAACTACGCTACCGTGGATGACGCTCTCATCGTAAAGGACAGACGAGCTGGACGCATCCAGGGGACGAAACCGCTCACCGACGCCGTAGGGCAGATCAAACTTTCGGGTGCACAGTTTATCTTTAGAAGTACTACTAGCCATAGAGCCGCCTTAGTCCTGCGGGGGACGGGTTTATCGTATGAGGTCACGGACTCGGATCCTCACGAGATCGGGAAAAAAGTTCTTCAGGTAAAACCTCTCCTTCGGCCATCTGAGGATATGGAGTTGGCACGTGCGATTTTGGCGGGAGGCGTGCGCAAGTATATTGGACGGAGGCGAGGTGCAAACAAAACGGCGAAATTGCTCAACGATTTCTCGCGCAAATCTTACGAGATTCTAAAAAATCACCCCCTCAACCGAGAACGCGTGATGAAGGGATTGCTCCCGGCGAATTACATACTGCTTCGTGGCGTCGGTATCGCGCCCCACCTCAAACCATTACGGGAAAAATTCGGCATAACCGGCGCATGCGTGGCTGCCGCCGCTTTAGTGAGAGGCGTATGTAGGATGGCGGGCATGACCGTCATCGACGTCCCCGGAGCAACCGGTAGCGTGGACACTGATCTCAACGCCAAGCGTGAGGCGGTGCTACAGGCACTCAAAACGAACGATCTCGTGGTGTTGCACGTCAAAGGTTTCGACGAAGTGAGCCACGATGGAAACGCTCCTGCAAAAGTTCAGTTCATCGAGCGCGTCGATGCAATGCTTGGTTCGCTCATCGACGCTGCGGATTTCATCACCTTGGCTATAGACCACACGACACCTGTCAGCGTGCGCGAACATACAGGCGACCCAGTGCCCGTGGCGATAGCTGGTCCAGGGGTACGCGCGGACGATGTTTCTGTCTATAGCGAGCGTGCAGCTGCAGAGGGTGGTTTGAGTAGAATTCTTGGCAAGGAGCTATTGCCAATCTTAGTTGACCTCATGGGGCAAAGCAAAAAATTTGGGGCTTGATTATCCTAGTATTCTCGAGGCTCTAGCTGCCAAATCGCTTTTGTGAGACAAACTGCGATGCATTTGCCTTCAGAAGTGCAAGCATCCGCATCGACCAACGCCGCCTTCCCTCTGACAAGTTTCAGGGCCTTTGCGGGACATATTTCATCTTTTAAATAGTGACTTTAGCTTGTCCGGCTCGACTATGCCGCGCTCCGTCACGATTGCAGTTATCAAACGGGCGGGGGTGACATCGAACGCCGGGTTTAGGACCGTGACTCCTTTTGGGACCAATCTTTTTCCGCCGATGAATTCTACTTCTCGAGGATTGCGATGTTCTATTTGTATTTTACCACCAGTGGGTGTATCCATGTCGACACTCGTGGTTGGGGCGACGACGTAGAACGGCACGCGATGCTGCTTCGCGAGAACTGCTACGGTGTAAGTTCCAATCTTATTTGCCGCATCACCGTTCGCTGCTATCCTATCTGAACCCACTATGACCAAGTCGACCAAACCTTGTTTCATCACGTGGCCAACCATGCTGTCTGTTATCACCGTGACGGGAATTCCATCGCGTTTCAGCTCCCATGCTGTCAAACGAGCTCCTTGGCACAGCGGGCGGGTCTCCGTAGCTATTACTTTTACACGTTTGCCCTGATCTCTGGCGGCGCGTATGACTCCCAAAGCTGTGCCATAGTCGACGCACGCGAGCGCTCCCGCATTGCAGTGCGTGAGCACCGTAGCTCCATCTTTTATCAAGCGCGCGCCGTTTTTGCCCATATTTTTATTAGTTCTGATATCTTCCTCCGCAATTTTTTGCGCCTCCATCACCACGGCTTTTGTCACTTCACGAACTCCACCCTTAGTTTTCAGCGCAACTTTCAACACACGATCGACGCCAACGAAAAGATTTACAGCCGTTGGCCTAGTTCGGCGAATTTTTCTAGCCGCACGATTCAGCTCACGCAATAAAACATCCTTGGTTTTTGCTCTGCTGTTCAACGCGGCCACGGCAAGGGCCATCGCCGCAGCTACGCCAAGCGCTGGTGCGCCTCTCACTTTCATCTCTTTGATAGCTCGAGTGATTGAATCAACGCTATCACATCTTATGAACTTCAATTTTTCTGGCAAGAGAGTTTGATCTATCAGAACCAAACTTTTCCCACGAAGCTCTAATGTGCGCATTTTTTACCTCCTCCTCAAGCACATACTTCTCTGAACATCATACGCTAAAAGCAGAATGCCGAGCACTAGTCCTCCCCACGCGAGCCATGGTCTGTACTCGCTGATCATCGCAAACTGAAATCCGATAACTAAAATGCTCCAAACTATCAGCACCAACCAAATCGCTGCACAATAAAAACGCATTTTTCACCACGATACCTTTCACGTTTTACTTTAAATAAAACTTGCATCAAAATACATTTGGGGTTCTATGATTATTCTTGCGCAGAGAGCTGCCGACCTAATAAAAAAACACCGCAACGATTCTATTTTATTAATTTCTCATATGGATGCGGATGGTGTCTGTTCTGCGGCGATAATTTCAAAGGCCATCGACAGGATGAACATCAAACATCGAGTAAAATTTGTGCAAATGCTCTACCGCGAGACCATCGAAAAAATTGAACCAGCCGATCTTACT
>JBGPSS010000003.1:0-21709 GCA_041490225.1 Hadesarchaea archaeon | reverse complement strand
TCGCTTGGTGGCGTCATGCTGACGCTGATGGTCTGACCGCTTGAGAGCGAAACCAGGTAGAGATCGTTGGTATCGGTTAAACCTAAATAGCCAGTACCAGAACCTGCGCTTATCAAAGTTGCTGTCGCGTTAACGTCGCCTGCATCACCGCCTGTGCCCATGTCGTTCTGAGTCGCGCCACCACCCGTTAATGCGACGGTCATGGAGTATGTGCCAGAGCCGCTGTAATGATAAACATAAATGTAAAAGGAGCCTGAAGCGGTTGCGGTGTAGGCCACATTGTCCGTTTGGCTTCCAGTGAGGGTAGACGAAGCGACTTGTGATTGGTTAGTATCATAGAGCTTGAGATCGAAGTCGGAGTCAGAGGGTGAAGTCATGGTGACGCTCACTGTCTGACCGGATGAGACTGAAACTTTGTAATAATCGTAGGTATCTATGGAGTCGAGGTAGCCAGTGCCTGACCCCGCTGAAATTGTTGTGGCAGCGCTCAGTGAGTTGCCGGCGTCTCCACCAGTGCCCATGTCATTCTGAGTACCGCCGCCCGTGACCGTTACAGTCATTGTGTAGGTGCCGGAGTACATGAATGCGTAGACATCGATGTAGTAATAGCCCGAGGTAGTCGCGATGTAGGTCACGTTTTCTGTCTCGCTTGCGCCGTGGCTAGACGAAGCTACCTGAATTTGGTCAGGGCCATCGAGGTAAATATCGAAGTCGGAGCCAGTGGGTGGCGTCATGCTAATGCTGATCGTTTGGCCCGAGGTGACGCTAATTTTGTAATAATCGTCGGCATCAGTCGAGTCGAGGTAGCCCGTGCCGGAGCCTGCGCTTATCAGCGTGGCTGCGCTCAAGCTATTACCTGCATCACCGCCCGTACCCATGTCGTTCTGAGCGGGGGCAGCGATTGGCGCCACATGAATCATGCTGAAAAGGAAAGCCAATGAGATCGCAAGCGCCAAACATGCTTTTCTCAAGTCATACCTCCAACTACAGTTAACCATACCCCTTAAAAAAATGGTGGGGCCGCCGAGATTTGAACTCGGGTCACCAGCACCCCAAGCTGGGAGGCTAGACCAAGCTACCCCACGGCCCCAAAATAAATTGTTTCAACGCATAAATTAGCTTCTTACTCACGCCTTGATCAACTTCGCTATCGCACGATGTGTTTCCAGCGGCGGCTTCACCGTGTTGACGAGGTAGACCTCCGTCTGGCCTAAAAGTCTCTCGAAAAAGTGCTTCCTGAGCTTTCTCTTCCTTTCATCCCTGATCAGCTGGTGCGGGTTGCAGAAATCATTTTTCACCAAGTACTCCAACCCCTCGCTCGGGCTGATCTTCCTAGCTATTCTCTTGTCACCAGCCTCCCTCTTCAAGAGGATGATCTTTCGCAGAGTGGTCATGGGTATGACCCCACCGCTTCCAACGATCCACCTGACGTTGATGACTGCCCTCCCCCTTTCATCGAAGCGCACCTTCTCGACGAGCTTTTCATACTCGCCCCATATCTTCCCGATGTCCGCCTCGACGTAGCAATTTTTCTCCGAGCCGAAGGCTAACGAACCCCGCTCGAACAGCCTGACAAAGAACCAGTCGTCCGCCACGAGCCTAGCGCCCTTGAGCCTGAGCAGGCCCCAGGAATGCGTCGTCTTCCCCGTCCCTGGCGGAGCGATTATCGAGACGCCAACGCCATCGACGTCGATCGCAGCTCCGTGGATGTGGTAGATCTCGTGCTCGTCCTCGAGGACATCGCCGGCGACCGCGAGCGCGATGCTCTTTATCCAGCCATAGTAGTCGATGTTCGTCAGAAAAGCTGTGTTCGTGTAGGGGTCGTACTTCACATCGGTTTTCCCATTTTTTTCTTTGAGGACTATCAAGCGCCCATGGGAACGAATATTTTCATCCATCGTGTAAAAATTGTCGTCCCACTTTTCCTTCACATCCTCCAATTCAGTGAGGAGTTTTATGCAACAACCGTAGATGTTTGCCTTCTTCTGATAGAGGTAGCGCTCAGAGTACCGATCGTACAACTCCATCTTCTTCTCCGGAGTGATCAGTTGGACAACGTACCTCTGCTGCAAGGTATCACCGCCACTCTACCTGGGCTTGATGTAGCCCCATTTCTCCAGCGCACTTTTGAGTTCTTTCTTCGTCTCGGCGTATTCATCCAAGCTGATGCCTTCCTTATACGCTTCGATTGCCTGCATGACCGCCCTCGCACCGGCCTCTATCCCCATCGGGTGCCCCTGCGTTCCGCCCCCTACCTGCAGGACGATGTCCATCGTGCCATAGATGTCAAATATCTGTGGGAGAAGTCCGGGATGCAATCCTCCAGAGGCGACGGGCAGCATGGGCTTAATCGTCCCCCATTTTTGGGGCATCCTGAGGCCCGGAATTTCATCCACTTCCTGCTGCATGATCATCTCTTTCGTGGCGACGATCTCGTCTTTTTTACCAACGAGTTTTCCGATGACGGTGCCTATGTGCAGCTGGTCTATCCCCATCAACCTCATCAACTTTGCGATGTACAGCATCGACATTCCGTGTTTGGGATTTTTCGTCATCATTGCGTGCATGGCCCTGTGGCCGTGTATGGCCATGCCGTAGTCGTGCGCGAGCTCAGATGCCGTCTGCACAGCAGTGTATCCGCTCACCAAGACATCGAGCATGAAGTACCTGAAGCCATTATCGTGAACGAGTTTTATTCTTCTCTCGAGCTCCTTCAAATCCGGCGCCGTGACGTTGAGGAAGGCCTCCTTGACATCTCCGGTCTCCTTCTCCGCCTTGTCCCTGTATTTGGCGACCAGTTTTACCCTATCTTCAAACCTGTTGAATCTCTGATTTGTCAGATTTTCATCATCTTTGACGCAGTCCATTCCGCCTTTCCAAATCGCGTATGCGACTTTCGCAGCGTGTTCACGGGCCGTGTACCCAATTTTCGGTTTAGGAACCACCGAAGTAACGGGCCCAGATTTTCTCTTGAATATTTTTTTGATGACATCCTTTCCGTAAGTTGGCCCTTTGAAATTTTTTATATACTCCGGCGGTAGTTCGGCGTCCAACAGTTTCAAATTTTTAACAGCTTTCATCCCAAAAATGTTCCCGCCAATCCCGCTCATCATCCCAGGAACAGACCCTTCCTCAAAAATGCGAAGTGGATAGGCAACTTTCACGTGGTGGCGATCGTAAGAGTAAGCATAGGCCTTTGTCTTTGGCAATAGCTTTGGCAGTTCGGTCAGCGTGGTCCAAGTGCCAGAGGAGCTTTCAGAGGCTATCCTTCCTATCGCGTCCTCTTTCGTGATGCCCTGCGCAGGCTCGTAGTAGAAAAGGACCTTGATATCACTTTTTCTAGGCTTGTATTTTTTATTTATAAAATCGTGGTACCACTCGATTTTCATGCGATTACTCTCAGCGTTTGTACTGCATTACATCATTCATCAAGTCGATGCTCGTCAAAAGCATCCTGCGGCAGCAGTAGCGTTTGACTTCCAGCTCATCGAGCGCGCGATCCGGGCTCTCGCCTTTTATGACGCAGCGCTCGAATTCTTCATACTTATCGCCGAGCAGCTTACCACACGTAAAGCATCTTATGGGTTTCATCATTTTTATCACCTATAGCTCTTCTGAAATTTTGCCCGTGCACCTGGGCCACCTGGTTTTTTCGGCTCCTTGAAGCGGACATCGCTCTTTATCAACGTCCAGTCGTGCTTTTTAAACATTTCCCTCAGCTTCGCATCTCCCGACCATTCGATGAGCCCCCTAGCGATCGCTGTTCGAGCAGCATCCGCCTGTCCCATGTATCCCCCACCTTTCACACCTACCTCGATATCCACAAGCTTCGCAACCTCAGGCGCCAATGTGAGCGGCTCCGAAATTTTCAGGCGGGCAAGCTCGGGCTCGTACACATCCAAGGCGCGCCCGTTCACAAAAACGCGTCCCTTGCCATCACGCACAACGGCCCTAGCGATCGCGGCCTTGCGCCTTCCCACGGAGATTATCATCGTCATGCTCGCACCTAAAATTTGGCGCTCAAATGTTTGCTTAACTCCCCAATCCTTATAAAGCGTCGTGTGCGCAGGCGTTCGAGGTTGGCCTCGGGCAGGCTCTTCATCTCCTTGTCTTTGAACTCCACGGGCACGCCGACGTAAACTTTCAATTTTCGATAGGCATCTCGCCCCTTCTTTTTGTCGAACGGAAGCATGCCCCGCACAGTCATCCTCACAAGATCGTCCGGCCTCCTCTTGTGAATTGGCCCCTTCTTTGGATTCGCTACGTTGCGGGTTTGGAGCCAAGCCTCGTAAACATCGAACGTTGCCCTGCGATGTCCAGATATCACCGCCTGCTCAGCGTTCACGATCGCGACCTGCTCGCCAGCGAGCAAGCGCTTCGCGACGAACGTGGCAAGCCGCCCCAATATCGTATCTTTCGCGTCGACGATCAACATCATATCACTCCATCAATATGACTCCCTTGCCGCTCGGGTTCTGTTCGAGCAGCTGCGATATCGTCATGGCGCTGCCCCCAGCCTCAACTATCTTTTTGCGCGCCACTCGGGAAAACTTGAACGCCGCTACCGACATCGCGTGCTTCAACCTGCCAGCTGCCAGGACCTTGCCGGGCACTACGATCACGCTACCTTGTACGGTGTAGCGGCTCAGGCTGCTGAGGTTGACCTCCGCCCTGCTCCTGCGTGGCGCCTCCAAGCGCTCCGCTAGGTCGAGCCAGACCTTCGCCTTGTTCTTTTTCCCACTCTCGCGTAGATGCCTTACGAGCCTGCGCAATATGGGGTCCGTTGGTCCAGTTGGATTTGGCATATTTACACCATCAACTATCGACAACTTCTAACGCACACTAAATAAGCCTGTCTAAATTTATCGATGACGGTTGATTTGATTGTTTTTGTATTTTTAGTGGTGCGGGGGAAGGGATTTGAACCCTCGAACCCCTACGGGACAGGCTCCTAAAGCCTGCGCTTTTGGCCATGCTCAGCCACCCCCGCAATTAAAAGATTTCGTAGAACCGAGATAAAACCCTACCATACCTTACTTGGTTTCTTTGACCCGAATACCGAAGCACGCTGCGCCATGTGCTCGAACTTCACCTGTTTCTTGACCTTCTTGTAACAGTTCTTACAGTACCATTTTCCGAGCGCATGTTTTGCGCATGCACGATGGAGCTCGACGCCACAAGTCGCACACCTCGTTGTTGGAGGGGTGAGAATCTTGTTGCACACGGGACAATCGGCTATGCGATCACCAAACAAACCTATGTCAAACTATCTGATAAAGCATAAAGAAAATAAAAAAGCGGGGCAACCCCGTTGCCCCTTTTGTTACTTACTTCTTGGCGAACGATGGTTTGAAGTACCCAACGAATGCTGCAAATAGAGCGATCAAACCTGCGATGAATCCCACGATTACTGACCAATGGTGGCTGCTGTATCTAGCAATACACTCTATATTATAGAAGAATAGAACCACCCCGCTCACTGCAGAAACGCCCAGGACTGGGAACAGATCACGTAGGATAGCGATGTAGCCAAAGGACACGATAGCGCTGTAAAGCATTACTAGCGATATTATTACCATCGATATCTGGAAAGACTGGCCTCCTGCTCCTGCAATTCGGGCCATGAGTCCAGCTATTGCCAAGAGAATACCCGGTTGCATTATCTCTGCCATGTTGACCTGCTTTCTAGGTGCTGGTGCCGGTTGTGCTGCTGCCATTTTGTCACCTCCTCCACTTTTGTTAGCCTCTACTTTAGGTTAGGGGTGGGGCTATTTAAGAAAAACGGTGAGGCGGCGTCGGATATTTTTTGGTGGTGCCCCGGGCGGGATTTGAACCCGCGTCGCGGCCTCGAAAGGGCCGTATGATTGACCGGTCTACACCACCGGGGCACGTTGTAGTTTTTGTTGGACAAGGTAATTAATTATGTTGCTACATTTCTCAGAAAAATGGTGTGCCCGAAGGTACCCGTATGCAAACGGGTTCGGGTCCGACGCTAAAAAGCACGGTTTTCGCATTCGGTGGCTTCCCCGCAATGCTTTTTCCTTGCTGTGGAATGGATGCAACAGGCAGACGATTTGGCAATTCCGCTAGTCTGCTACAAGACTGCCCAATGAGCCGAATAGTCTTCTCCTCTCTTTCTTCAGTTCTTGGCCGCACGCAACTCCAACAACACTGGTTTTGTGATTATCAACGCCCAAATTTCCTTTCCTGCGCATGGTACCAACTGAAGGCCGTCTCCCAATCTTGTTCTGTGCATTCAGGAAATAGTTTTTTGATAAAGTAAAGCTCAGAATACCGTGCTTGAATACTTAAGAAATCGGACAATCTTTGAAAGTTGCCTGTTCTTATTATTAGATCAGGTTCGACATCTATCATCGAAAGAGACTTCATCTCTGATTCCGGTTCCCTAGATGTTTTCAAACAAGCATTCAAAAATTCGTGTTGAGCACTCCATGCCATTAGAAACACTACACGGTGTCTTGTATAGGCTTTGGTGGCTTCGGTAAGTTGATCCATTACCTTCCTCAAAGAAACTGGGAGTACTTCTCGTCGTGTGGAATAAAACTGAAAATTAATCTGTTTTTTATGAACTTCTGAATTCGAGTCCAAGTATCTTCGAAACTCTTTTTCATAAAGAGCGAATACCTCTTCGAGCTTTTCTTTGGGTCTTTTGAGATTATCTTCGCTCAAAGCATAAACAATTACATGCGAGACATCCTTTTGAGAACAGAAGTCTATGAACGTCCTTAGTGTTTCTACGCCCTTTCTAAATACCTCAGCCTCAGACATACCGTATTTTTCAGCGTATCTACGATTACCATCCGGTATAAGCCCGACAATCATGAGAAATCAACATTCTGTATTACTTCGTCGGCTATAAATATTTTAGAAGATGGTTCTGCGCCCGAGGCTTCTGCTCATTTGGTGTCCACATGGCGAATTTCTAGTGGGGTACTAATGTCGATGGAGGATTTTGCTTGTTTTTTGAGCCGCTCTTTTTACATCTTTTATGCTTTTCACACCAGCGCATACGCCCTTGCCCGATACGAAGAGCAACAACACCGCCTTGGGATCGTCGAGCCTGAACACGAGGCCTGGAAAAACCTCAGGCTCGTATTCGGTGTTCTCGAATCTGCGAGCTATACGCTCGAGATCGAACTTCCTGCCGAAATCAACGGATGCCACAATATTCTGGACCTTGACGTTTGGCTCCGTTTTCACCTTTATGTGTGCATCCCTGAGCTTTCTGGTCAGCTTCTTTATCGCCATTTTTGCATCGTTCATGCTCCTCGCGCCGACGCAGTTCATCTTACCCGAGGCGAAGATGAGAAACGATGCTCGAGGATCCTCTGATTTATAGACTACGCCGGGAAAGCTTTTCGGATCGTAGCGTGCGCCGTCCAACGACCTAGCCAACTTATGGAGGTTGAACTCTGTGCCTTCGTATGTGACCGAGAGCACGATATTTTGGATTTTAGTTTTTACTCCGGTCATCTCCTCACCCCATAGATTAATTGGCACGCGGTATTTGCCCATTTCGGTTACACTACCTCCTGGGCGGCGCGCAACTAATATGGCTGTGGAGCACTGTTGAGAATGGGATATAGATTAGTTTACGCAAATACCATTGGCACAAGTCGAGCTGGAGGGATAAAAAAACGCGCCGCAAGAAGAAGCTCAGGCGCCACACTCAAGCTAAGCGAATCCGCCAGCTTGCGGCCAAGGCTGGCGAAAGCCTTGATGCTAGAAGTTGAGGTGCCGTTAACTTACCTTTTCTCGTTTTTGCCCGTAAATCGCTGTGACAATTCGCGGCCAGGTTCAGCCTCCAAGTTGTTGAACCAAAAGTATCTGTACCGATTTAAAGGTGGGCCCGAAGGGATTTGAACCCTCGACCGTCCGGTTATGAGCCGGACGCTCTAACCAGGCTGAGCTACGGGCCCCACTTTACAGTTACCATCTTGATAAAAAATGTTTGTTGTCTTGATGCAATTAAACATAAAAGCAGTGTATGTAAAGTTGGCTTGGTGTCAGCTTGCAAGTGAAAATATTGACGCACAGCGACGCGGACGGGGTCTGTGCAGCCGCGATAGCAAAAGCTCGTTTTCCTGATGCCGAGATTTGGTTCACTCGCCCTGTAGCCTTATCGAAGGATCTCCAAACCATCCAATTTGGAACAGTAGTCATCATTCTAGACGTGGCGATAAGCGAAACTCACAAGACGCAGATCTTCCAGCGGATAAAGGAACTTGCAAAGGGTGATGAGGTAGTTTACATCGATCATCATCCGTTGCCGCCAGGAACTTTGAAAAACGATGTTCCCGCCACCCATATATCGCATTCCACTGGCCCAAGTACATCTGAACTTGCATTCCGATTTTTTCAGGGCGATATCAACCCGGACTTGGACAGGGTTGGGCTTTGGGGGGCCATCTCGGACTATGCGGTGGAAACTGATTTCGTCCGCGCCGGATTGAACAAATACGACCGCCGCACGATCTATATGGAAGCTGGCCTGTTGAGCCAAGCGTTGGGTGAAGCTGCGGGTGATTACCACTATAAACGGGATATAGTCCTAAAGCTGGCACAGAGCATGCCTCCATCGGACATACCTGAGGTCGTCGAACGCGCGGTGAAGGCGACAAGGAGGGAGTGGGAAACTTGGCGCTATGTAAAGGAGCACGTCAAAAAGGATGGGAACTTGGCGATCGTCTATGATCTGCCTGTCGGCAGCCTTGGAAAGGCGGCGCTCTACGCCCTTGGTACGACCGGAGCCGACGTCGGAATATGCACGCGCACTGTTGAGAACGAAGTGGACCTAAGCGCTAGGCGTCGCGAGGGCGTTGACATCGATTTGAACACGATGCTTCGCCATATCACCGCCAGAATAGGTGGCTCGGGCGGTGGGCACGAAGGAGCCGCTGGCGCCACAGTCCCCATCGAGCTTTTTGAAACTTTCATTGAAGCTTTAAAGACGGAGATTGCCCCAGTCATAAGAAGGAACACGCCAGAGGAAATAGAATCTGACTAATAAATTTTTTACAACAACTCTACTTTTCTACCTTTTCCCATTTTTTTCGCTTTTTGATAAACTTTCCAATCTGTCGCTATATCTTGGATCGCTAGGCCCGTCGAATCAAAAATTGTTATTTCATCCCGCGAAGCTCTGCCTGGTTTCTTTCCTGTTATCACCTCGCCTAATTCGGCGTAGATATCTCCTCGCGCGATGATGCCCTCCGAAAGCGGCACATTTACCTCCCCGCTATGCAACGCTTGCTTCAAATCATCGACGACTATCTTTGCCCTTTTCAGTATCTCTGGATCGAGTTCCTGTTTTCCAGGAGCATCTGCGCCTATCGCGTTGATGTGCATGCCTTCGGAGATCCACTCATCTTTGACTATCGGGCCCCTCGCTGGGGTGACCGTCACCACGATGTCTGCTCCTTCGAGTGTCTTCTCTACATCGGTCATGGGCTCTATTTCAATTCCCAACAGCTTGCCCATCTCCTCAGCATATTTTTTCGCCTTTCCTTTGAAGGCATCGCTAACTCTGACCTCATCTATGTCCAACACTTCGTTCAAAGCTATCAGCTGCGTCCTAGCTTGAACACCAGCTCCGACCATCGCTACAACATGCGAGTCCTTTCTAGCTAGATATTTTGCCGCAACCGCGCCACCAGCGCCAGTCCTCATGTTTGTGATCCAAGTTCCATCCATGATCGCCAGCGGGGCGCCAGTTTTTGGATCCAGAAGAAATATTGTGGCCATCACCGTTGGCAAGCCATGCTTTTGTGGATTTTTTGGGTGAACATTAACAATCTTAACTCCGGCTGCACCCATGTCCTCTAAATAAGCAGGCATTACCCTGAAGTCTCCCTGAAAGCGATTAAAATATATGTAAGATTTTGGTGGCATCTGAACTTTGCCGAGCCCCTTCGCCAGAAAAGCTTCTTCGACGGCCTCGATAACTTCACGCATCGAGACAATTTTCTCTACATCTTTCCTCGAGAGCAGCAATATTTTCAAGCACCCACCTTGATGGCGCCGGGGAGAGGACTCGAACCTCTGACCGCCCGGTTGCTGTAAGTGAGCATGTCGTTCAACTTTTTGAGGTTCGTTCTTCATCCATGCTCACGTTTAACAGCCGGGCACTCTACCTGCTGAGCTACCCCGGCTACCAAAATAGAATTCATCCACTCTCTAAAGTGTTTTACTATTCGTTTTCTTTGAGCTTGGCTGGCAGGTACTCTTTCACCACGTAGTCTAACCCATACTTCGAAAAGGCCTGCTGCTCGGCCTTTTTGCCTATCTCGAGCATTTTCTTTATCTCGTCCTGCCAGAACTTTGTGTTGTATCGCGGGTCCTTTTGGAGCTGTTTCAGGCGAGCGATGTCGAGCTCACGGAGCTTGTCGGTCGGCAGTTTGTAGTTGACTATGTCGCTCGCCGTCACCCCGATGTACTTCGCATCCGGCACGGCGAGCTCGTGGTTGATGTATGCGAGCTTCGCGCTCCCCGAGATTATCACCATGCCGATGTGGAAGCCGAACGGGTCGCCGTCCGTGAAGATGTAAACTGGCAGGTCCAAATCATCGTGCGCTCGCTTCAGGAAACGCCTCGTCGCCCTCGCGGCCTGACCCTTCAGACCAACGATCAAAGCATCGAACGTTTTCCACGCCTGCTCCTGAACGAACCTGTGATACATACCCATTGTCTCTATCGCGATTACACGTTTCGCCTTGCATTTTGTGAGTTCGACATCATCGATTGTCGGTGGAATGGTGTATCCGCCGCGTCCGGCCTTCGTAGCGTCTATGACTGCGTCCCCCTCTTTCACGACGAGTTGACCGTAGACCGCTGCCCCATCTTCCTCTGGCACCAATCCGAGGTCCTCGCGTTTCACGCCGAACATCGACTCGAGGTCTTCTACTATCACGTCGGACTCGCCCTGATCGTTGAACGACCCAGCATCCCAACCCTCGGCTGTATAATACATCTCACGAAGGGTCGCAAACTTGCTCGTGTCTATGAGCTCTTTGCAAAAATCGGCCACACATAAGGTCTGGGCGATCTTTTTCACCTGCTTCACGTTCGCCGCCGAGCGGATGCCATGTTTGTCGCCGAGCACAAAGTATCGGTTCTTCTTGTCGTAAAAAATGTTCGAAGTGCTCCTCGACGGCACCCTCAGCTTTGGAGGCCTGACAGCTGCTATGTCCTCTACTATCTCCGCCCCAAAAGCTGCTAGTTGTTCATCAGCTTTCTTCTGACGTTTGCTCTTTACCACCAATTTTGACACCCGCTACTTTTTCTATGAGTTTACTTATTTCAGGCACCTTCTTGCCCGCGAGATGCGCCGCCTTTCTGGCGATGACCGGCAGGTACTGCTCGAATATCCCCGCGCGCTGCTGACGCTCCTTTGTCCTTATCTTTCGATATAGATATTGCCTCAACTCTCGCGCGACATCCATAATTGCCGCGCGAATTTCGTTGAAAACTTCTGGCTCATCGGCGATCGACTGTTTGCCTGCAGATGTATATGGCACGTAGGCCGAGACGACGTTGACGAAAAGCGTCACCGGCGCAGCCGTCACATTGACTCCGTAGCGGCGCCAGTCTATGTTTCTCGCAGCAGCAGTTATCGCACAACCACCCTGGTCAAAAATCAGCGGGGCACGATTTGCGAACCTTATCAATTCCAAGCCACCGGTCTCGGCTTCTTCACCCTCGGCCACTCCCACTTCCACGCTTTTCCCGGCGGAGCCACCGTGCGCTATTCCCGCCTCCACGATGAACGGCAAACCGCCACGATAGACCTTCGGAGAACGTGTGGTTGTATAAACAAACTCTGGATTGAGGATCTGTCTCATCCCTCTCTCCACATCGGCTGCACCTACCGGGCGAAGACCTTCGGTTGGTGGAGCCATGAACTTGATTTGTTTGAACGCGGAAACAATTTTTTCTGCGTCTTCCCAGTCGAGCTCCGATGGCTTCTTGTTCATGTCTATGCCCGAGAGCTTCTGCACCTCTTTCACCTTGCCCTTTGTCACACGGGAAAGCTCAGTCACCAAGAAGCTGCCTATGGTCCTGCCCTTGGTGTGCTTGGCCAGCGCGAGGAGGTCGTCGGACATTATTCCCCATGGATGCAAAGGCATAGACTTCGGGCGTTCTGGAATTTTATCGCCCGCCCTCTCGAAAACTGTGAGCGTCCCGTCGGGCTCGACAAAAGTGATTTGGACATGCGGGTTGGCGATCGCCGTCATCCTGAGATAGTTGAATGGCCCGTAGCGAGAGCGAACGTAGGCGACATCTTTCGCCTCAAGCTCCACCCGCGTCCCCCTCCAATCGCCCTTCGACTTTCTCCCGTTCAGAAGTTTACCCTCGTTCTTGTCGACATTGATCATGACATCTGCGTTGATAATCTCACCGTCGCCTTCAGATGTCGTCACCATAGTCGGCTTTCCGCTCGTTATCTGGGAGAACATCACCGCGCCGCTGATGCCTATGCCCTGCTGCCCCCGGCTCTGCATGTGGCGATGCAACTTCGTGCCGGCTAGCATCTTTCCGAAAACATCCGCGATGTACTTCTCAGGGATGCCTGAAGCATTGTCCTCTATGACTACTTTGAAGTGTTCTGAGCTCTCATCCACTTTTTTTATAGCAACTAAAACTGAAGGCAGCACGCCAGCTTCTTCAGCTGCATCGATCGCGTTTGTCACACCTTCGTGCACTATCGTGGTGAGTGACCTGATTTTACCTGTGTACCCGAGCATCGCCGCATTCTTGCGGAAGAACTCGCTGACGCTGTGCTCTCGAAATTCTTTAAACAGCTCTGTCGCCACGGATTTCATATTTTCAACCTTTTTTGTTTTATTTTTCGATTTAAAACCTTTTTTTTATCTTTATTACATTTTCAACGCCAAATATACCTTTTTTCTTATTTTAGCCCCTTTTAATTAATGTTTTTTGGGTTTAAATAGCTTTTGGGCTTCATATTTATGCCCCTCAATTCGTTGAAATCTAGCGCTATTTGCATGAATTTTAGTGTTTCCAAATTTCTACCGCCTTCTTCTTGAACTCCCTCCTTTTCTTCTCGAGGAAGCGGTAAACTGCAGAATGAGGCACTCCCCTGAGCAACATCTCTATCGCTTCCCTCGCGACGGAGAGTTGCTCTGGCACGCCAATCAGCGCGATGTTTTTCTCGTACACCGACATGTAGGCTCCGGTCGTCTCCTCGATTATTCGGCGAGTCTTGCCCCCCTCACCTATCACGCGACCCTTGAGCCTGACGAGCGCTTTGTCCGAGCGACCTATCATATCTGTAATGTCCATGACCTCGAGGTAGTTGTCCTCGTTGAATAGGCGGTAGGCGCGCTCCGCGCTGAATCCCCGCGCTATTGCGTTTAAAATATCCTTCACCTGCAATATACTCAGAGGATCTTCACCGCGTTGTATCGTCACCTCGCCGGTCTCGCTGTCCAAGGTTATCCTCGCGCCGCTCCTGCGCTCTATCTCCCGCTTGACCTCTCCGCCAGGGCCTATGGCTACGCCCACTCTCTCCTTAGGCAGCCTGAGATGTTCCATACCCATCGACGCTCAAGATTTATCCTCGAACACCATGCTGCTGGACGGCTCGAGCTTACCTGAATATTTGCCTTTGATGTCATCGTAGCCCCGCCGAGCAGCGCGGTCCATGGTGTAAAACAGAAGTTGGCATATCCTCATCCCCGGGTACAGTTTCACCGGCGCCGGGTTCATGTTGAGGATTTCCAACGTCACAGGGAAAGGTTTCTTCGAGCCCGAGCCTGGGTTGACATGGCCCGAGGAAATGTGGATGAATACCCCCATGCGCGCGATTGACGATCTTCCCTCTATCGCGCCCACGAGATCATTTGGCACAGCCACCCTTTCTAATGTTACGCCGAGCGCGAGTTGCCTCGGCTTCAGGAGGAAGGGCTTTCCCTTGGTGTCGATCAGTTCCGTGTTTTTTTTGATTGATTTTTTATCGAATGGATCTACAGCTTTGGTTTGTTTGAAGACCCTGAACTTGTTGCCGAGGCGAAGGTCCACTTGGCTCGGTCCGATCAACTTTTCATCAAAAGGTTCTATCACGATTCTGCCCTGCCTCAGATATTCGCGGATTTGTTCCCCAGAAAGGACCGCCATGAACTCACCCAAAAACCAATCGCCTGCACAGGCAAAAATGTTATGGTGCCATCAACTCATTTTTCCCTTGATCTTTTCAAACAACTCGATCGGCTCCTTCGTTTCTACGCCGAGCCTCCTGAAATAGCGGACGATGTTCGCGAGGTCCCGCATGAGCAGCTCGTTCGCCATTGGATTCGCGATATCCGTCGCCATCGAAAAGTCTATGAGAACCGGCTCAGGATCTAGTAAAACGTTGTACTCGCTCAGGTCCGCGTGCACGAGCTGCGCTTTCGTGTAAAGGGTTTCAACATCGTTCAACAATTTTTTGAATGTTTGCTTCGGATTTTTAGGCTTGCAATCTTTCATTCTTGGATACGGCACGCCACCTTCGCCGATGAACTCCATCGCGAGCACATTGTTTTCGAAGTCTATCGGCATCGGGACCCGAACGCCAGCTTCGTGGGCGCGCTCCAAGTTCTTGAACTCCCGCGATGTCCAAGTGTAGATGATTCTCCTTCGGTCGCGGTGGAAACTCCTGAAGCGCGGGTCGCCGACCAAGTAGCGATACATCGTCTTGAAATCCGAGGTCGCGATGCGGTATATCTTGACCGCCACGTAGTTTCCCTGTTTGTCCAAAGCGCAAAAAATATTTGCCTCCTTCCCAGTGCTCATCACACCGTAGAACGTCTCGACGATGCTGCGATTGACCATGTGATAGAGGGTGAGCAACGTTTGGTGGTCGAAGACATCCGCTATTGTTTTTAATTCCTCTGAATCCTTTTCGATTCGTTCGAGCTTTCGCCGTTCGAGTTTTTTCAAAAGGTCCTCAAAATTCTCCGCCAATGAGCCACCCGACTAACTCCAGAGTCCCTTCTTCTGCAACCAATAGAGCTGAGTTCTAGTGTAGCGATAGACGAGGTCGCCCTTCTCATCGCTCTGAACTTCCCATGGGCGGATGATCACCACATCGCCCTGTCGCACCCAGAGGCGCTTGCGCAGCTTTCCAGGGATCCTGCACATTCGGGTGTGACCGTCCTTGCATCTGACGCGCAGACGATCGAAGCCGACCATCTGCTCGGCGACGCCAAATACTTCGCCTTTGCGGGGCAAACGAAGCCGCGCGAACTCCTCTTCCTCTGGCATCATTTCCCTCCTAACTTTTTGTCCCAAAGCAAGCGATTGACCCCGTTCAGCATCGCCTGTACGCTAGCCATGATGATGTCTCCGCTCGCCCCTCGCGCGGTCACTATGCGCCTGCCGTCGGTCAGCTTGACCACGACATCGACGAGCGCGTCCGTGCCTCCGGAGATCGCATCGACGTGATACTCTTGAAGCCGTATGTTCGATGTCCCCTCCACGACCTTTCTGATCGCGTTCATCGCTGCGTCGACCGGACCTATTCCCAAGCCGGACTCCGTCACCTCTTTATCGCCGAACTTCACCTTGACCGACGCAGTCGGTGTGACCTTGCTGCCGCTGATGACTGTCAACTCATCGAGCCTCACTATCTCCTCAAGTGTTTTGCCCATGACGGCGTCCACTATAGCACGCCACTCGGCGTCCGTCACCTGTTTGCCCCTGTCGCCGAGCTTCTTTATCTGCTCGAATATCTGCTGTACCTGCTCCTTCGTCGGTTCCAAGCCTATCTTCTTTAGCTCGCTCTCCACAGCGTGCGAGCCACTGAGTTTGCCAAATATCAACCTTCGATGATGACCGACGGTCTCAGGAGATATCGGTTCGTACGTTGGTGGGTAAGCCAATACGCCGTGTGTGTGTATGCCCGCCTCGTGGGAGAATGCGTTCTCTCCGACCACCGCCTTCGTGGGGGACACGGGCATGCCAGTACATTGTTCAACCAAGCGAGACACTTCGTACAGCTTCTTCAGATTTATGCGCGTCTCGAAGCCGTAGAATTGAGTCAACGCCAACACGACTTCTTCAAGTGCCGCGTTGCCCGCGCGCTCGCCCAATCCATTGACCGTGACGTGAACCTCCTGTGCGCCAGCTCGAACTGCGGCCAAGGTATTCGCGGTCGCCATGCCGAAATCATCGTGGCAATGCACAGCTATCTGTACCTTGACGATTTTCACCAGGTCTTCGAACAACCCATACATTTTCTCAGGGGTTGAAACTCCCACTGTATCGCAGACGCAGAGGCGCTGGGCTCCCTCTTTCACCCCAGCCGTGAACAGCTCCTTGAGAAATGATGGATCTGTCCTGGTCGCATCCTCCGCCGACAGTTCGACCACTAACCCGTGGTCCAGTGCGTAGCGGACCGTGCTCAACGCCATCTCCTTCACCTGCTCCCCCGTCTTTTTCAGCTTGTGCTTTAGATGGATGTCCGACGTCGGTACGACTAGGTGTATGCTATCCACATCGCAACTCAAGGCGGCGTCCACATCCTCCTTGAGAGCCCTGACGAAGCTGCATATCTCGGCCTTCAGACCTGCGCCCGATATCATCTTGATAGCCTTGCGCTCACCATCGGAAGTTATCGCCGATCCAGCTTCGATTACATCGACTCCCAAGTCGTCTAGAGCCCTGGCTATCTGCAGCTTCTGCTCGGGAGCTAACGCTATCCCTGGCGTCTGCTCGCCATCGCGCATCGTCGTGTCAAGAACCTTTACTATGCGCTTTGCCATGTTGGACCTCAGTCAATATTCGTCGCTTGCTATTTATTCATGCGGTTGGCGTTTTTGCGCCTACGACCTATCGGCGTGTAACAAGGCGAAAGCTAAAATTAGGGGGCATCAAGACTATTTCGGTGGTTCGATTGAAGAAAGGAGTCTTCGTCAGCGATTACATAAAGCAGGCGAGTAAGGGGATCAAACTGCCCAAGCGCGTGAGGATATTCGATACCACGCTCCGCGATGGGGAGGAAACCCCAGGCGTCTCATACACGCCGGACCAAAAACTGTTGATCGCTCGCCAGCTTGATAGGCTCGGCGTCGACACAATCGAAACAGGCAGCCCCGTCACATCAGAAGGTGAACGGAAAGCCGCCACCGCGATCGCAAAGGCCGGGCTCGATGCCGAGATCTGCGCTCTAGCCAGGTGCAGGAAGGAAGACATCGACGCGAATCTCGCTTGCGACGTCGATAGCATTCATGTATACATCGCCACATCCGACATTCACCTAAAACATAAACTAAAGAAGACTAGAGCGCAGGCGCTGAAACTCGCGGTAGAGCACGTGGAGTATGCCAAAAAGCACGGCGTCATCGTCGAGTTCTCTGCCGAGGATGCGACACGGAGCGACCTGGACTACCTGAAAAAAGTTTGTCGAGCGGTCGTGGATGCTGGAGCGGACCGCATCAACGTGCCCGATACCGTTGGAGTGATAACTCCTCGGGGCATGTATTACTTGATCGACCAGCTGAAGCAAGTCGTCAAGGTGCCAATCAGCGTACACTGCCACAACGATTTAGGGCAAGCGACCTCGAACTCGCTCGCGGCGGTCGAGGCCGGGGCGGAACAAGTTCACGTGACCATCAACGGGCTAGGTGAACGCGCGGGTAATGCGGCGCTCGAAGAGGTCGTGATGGGCCTGCGCGCCCTCTACGGGATCAAGCCGAGGATTCAAACTAAACTGCTCGTCGAAACATCCGAACTCGTCAGGCGCATAAGCGGCATCCCCGTGCAGCCGAACAAGGCCATCGTCGGGGAAAATGCGTTCGCCCATGTGGCCGGCGTGCACGCGCACGGCGTGATCGAACTCCCGGGCACATACGAGGCGATGTCTCCCGAATTGGTTGGGCATCACCGACGCCTAATCATGGGCAAGTACACCGGCAAGCACCTGGTAGAAAAATATCTCAAGGACCTTGGTGTGCAGGCAACTAAAGACAAGGCGATAGAAATATCCAAGCGCATCAGGGAGCTGGCGGATAAAGGCAAGCAGGTCACGGACAGCGATGTTCGGGCGATAGTGGAAAGCGTGATCGGAGCATTGCCGAAGGAGGAGAAGGTGGTCGAACTGAAGGAGTTCACCGTGCTCACTGGTAGCACCGTCACGCCGACCGCTTCAGTGCGCGTTTCAGTCAGAGGAGAGGAGCGGGCTGGCTCAGGTACCGGAGTTGGGCCCGTCGATGCTGCGATAAGCGCCATCCGCAACGTGATGCAGGAGATCTCCGGGTTGAGGTTGAAAGAGTATCATCTGGACGCTATCACCGGCGGGAGCGACGCGCTGGCCGAGGTCACCGTGAAGCTTGAAGATGAGAAGGGCAACCTCTACATAGCGAAGGGTGTGCGCGAGGACGTCGTCATAGCCAGCGTGGATGCGATGGTAAACGGGATAAATCGGTACTTCGCTGGACGGAAATAGAGAGCATCAATCAATTTTTTTCACTTTCGCCGCAACCGCATTTCCAACGTCGGAAGTGCTCGATTTGCCACCCAAATCATAAGTTCTTACTTTGCCTTCTTTCAGGACTTCGATGACCGCTCGCTCAACTTTATCAGCCGCCTCCTGCTCACCCAAATGCTCGAGCATCATCTGCCCGGCCAAGATCGTCGCTAGGGGGTTCGCCACATTTTTGCCCGCGTGCTTCGGCGCCGAACCATGGATCGGCTCAAACATGCTCACGCCTTCAGGATTGATGTTGCCCCCCGGAGCAAGCCCGAGGCCGCCTTGGATCATCGCACCGAGGTCTGTGATGATGTCACCGAACATGTTGGGCGTGACGACGACCTGGTACCACTCCGGATTTTTGATGAACCACATCGTGATTGCATCGACGAAAGCGAACTCCGTTTCGATGTCCGGGTAATCCTTCGCCACCTTCTCGAAGACTTCCCGCCAAAGGCTGTACACGTGGGTCAGCACGTTCGCCTTGTCCACCGATGTCACGCGCTTTTTGCCCTTCCTCCGCGCGAGTTCGAAGGCGTATCGAATGGCTCGCTCCGATCCTTTCCGGCTGACGACGCCTATTTGGTACGCTATCTCGTCGCGATCCACGTCTATGTCGAGGCCAAACTTCACGTCGTATATCGAGCGCGCCACCTTCAGTTCAGCCTTCGACTTTCCCTTCGCGCGCCCACCTATACCTACGTAGAAATCTTCCGTGTTCTCGCGCACCACGTAGAAATCGACGTGCTCGGGACCTTTGCCCTTGAGCGGGCAAGGGACGCCGGGGTAAAGTTTGATCGGGCGAAGGTTGATGTATTGCTCGAAGTAGAAGCGGAGCTTCAACAGGATGCCCTGCTCAAGCACGCCTGGCGGCACCCTTGGATCGCCGAGGGCGCCGAGGTATATCGCGTCCATCTCTGAGAGCTGATCGAGCCCCGCCTGAGGAATCAGCTCGCCAGTTTTGAGATAATATTCCGAACCATATGGAAATTCTGTGAACTCGAAGTCCAATTTGGGAGTGCTCTCCGCAACAGCGTTGAGGACTTTTACCCCCTCGCGGATGACCTCCGGCCCTATGCCGTCGCCAGGTATCACGCCAATTTTGTGTTTCATGCTATCACCTTTGAAATGCACAAACTTTTATCTCGGTTCGCCACTTTAAACTTTTGGAGGTGTGCGGATGGTTGAAATAGTTGAAACTGATCTTCCTGGCGTCGGCAAGCGGATAGCTCTCGAAAAACTCGCTTATGGCGGAAAGTTCGTGATCGTCGTCCACAACGATGGACGTCGAGAGATTTACTATTTTAGGAAAGCTGAGGATGAAAAACCTATCGTATTCTCGCTCAGCGATGAGGAGGCTAGAAAAGCTGGATCGGTGCTCAGCGGAGCGTACTTCACGCCAGCCCTCGTGCAGGCGATAGCTCAGACGCTCACGCCGAAGGTGAGCGTGGAATGGCTCAGGGTGCCCCTCCAATCGAGCGCCTCAGGTAAAACATTGGGAGAACTCAACCTGAGGAAACGCCTCGGCGTTTCGGCGATCGCGATAGTGAGCGGGGAGAAAACAGTGCCCAACCCATCGGCTAGCTTCAGGTTGAAGGATGATGACTTGCTGATAGTTCTCGGAAGCGCGAAGGGCATGGAGAGGTTGAAAAAACTTCTCTCGACTAGATAATGACGCAAAATAGGGACGAGCTAAATGTCGATGGAGCCGCTGTCGGAGTTAGGTGTCATTTTCCTATCCGCAGTGCTCGCCATCGTCGTGAGCAATAGGCTCAAGCAGCCCGCCATCGTCGGATATCTTATAGCTGGGATTGTGATAAGCCCCTACGCGCTCGGAAAGGCGCTGGGTATGCCGGTCGACAGTCAAATTCGGGATATCCTCTCCACATTTGGTATAATCTTTTTGATGTTCTTTATCGGCATAGAATTCTCGATCACCAAATTGAAGAAAGTCAAATTCATCTCTATAATAATTAGCGTTGTCGACGTTGGATCTATGTTGGCCTTGGGCCAGGCGCTAGGGTATCTGCTCGGCTTGTCATTCGTCGATAGAATGTTTTTATCTGGAATTATATGTATGAGTTCGGCGGGCGTTGCTGTCAAACTCCTGGTCGATATGAAAAAACTCGCCGATGTAGAAGCGGACGTATTGCTCGGAGCGTCGGTAGTAGAAGATTTTATCTCTATTATCTACTTGGCAATCCTCGCCGGGCTTACTTTAGTAGGCGAAAGTTCGGTTATGATATCTCAAACATTAGGGAAGATGGCTATCTTTTCTGTGATCTTCGTCATCATCGCCATCAAGGTGATGCCAGTTGCACTGAAGTACATCAGAGAATCCGTGTCCAATGAAACGCTGGTCCTATTTGCGCTGACGCTTGTTTTCGCCGCAAGCATTTTTGCAGAATCATTCGGTGTTTCAGCAGCCACCGGAGCGTTCTTCATCGGCTTGGTGTTGTCCGGTAGCAATATAGGCGAACGAGTGGGAAGGACAATAACTCCATTCAGAGACGCTTTTGTGGCGCTGTTCTTCATATCGTTCGGCATGAGGATAGATCCAACGCTATTCCCAAAATTTGCGGTCGTAATAATTGGGGCTGTCGTGGCAACTTCTATACTCGAGATGCTTTCTGTGGCGCTTGCGACGTTCATCTGTGGCGTCGACGGGAGAAGATCCCTGTTCGTTGGGGCCGGCATGGTCGGCAGAGGAGATTATAACATGGTCTACGCCAAGGTCGGTGCTAATAACGTTACTTGGAATGGTCTATATCCTTTCACTGGATTTTTCTGCGCCATAATGGCGTTAATCGCCCCTCTGCTCATGAAATTTTCACATGCGATATACCGCTTCTTCCATGTCGTTTTGCCGAACTTCGTTCGTTATGCTGGCTCGTTACTTTCACACATGGCACAACCATCTATCCAGGGGGATGCGCAGTCAAAATTCGGAAAAATAATTATCATTGACCTCTCCATCTTCGGAGCTTCATTCATCCTCTCCCTCCTCGTATCGACGCCGGGGCTGCTGATATCTTGTCTAATCGCCGGGCTGCTCCTCGTATTTAATTTTGGATGGCTGGCTTCGCGACATTTCATTGCAACCGAAGAGAAAGTATTTGCATTAGATTTGAGGGTCGATCATGAAAATTTCAACGGCGCTGCCAAATTCTCTGCTGGCCTGTTCGCATCCATCTTGGCGTTCCTGGATTCGCTGCTGTGCCT
>JBGPSS010000002.1:0-23669 GCA_041490225.1 Hadesarchaea archaeon | reverse complement strand
GATCGGCTTGAATCCCGAAGCTTTTGCTGAATCTTCGATCGCCTTTCCTATCTCTCCAACGTCTATCCCAGGTTTGACCGCTTTGATTCCCTCCTCGAGCGCGCGTTCTACTGCTTGAACCATTTCAACTTTCGCACCGATCGCGATGGTGACTGCGGTATCCGCGATGTAGCCGTCGATGTGGGCCCCTATGTCGATTTTGACGAGGTCTCCCTCCTTGACTTCCGAATCGTCGTCCGCAGGGGGGCTGTAGTGCGCGGCCACTTGGTTCAGCGAAACGTTGCACGGAAATGCAGGTTTCGCGCCCTTCTGCTTTATCATTTCTTCCACCGCCTCGGCGATGTTAAGTAACGCCACGCCGGGCTTCACCATTGAGCGCACGTGCTCCCTGACCTCGGCGACTATCTTGCCAACATTCCGATATGTTTGGAGTTCTTCATCGCTCAGCATACTGGGCCTCGACTAGCTTTTCGTCTGCAGATATTAATAACGTGGCAGCGTCCTTTTAATTGGGCGTTTAGATGAAAGAGACATTTCTAACGAAGATGCAGGCGCGGGTGCTCGAGCTGCGCGCGAAGGGCCTCACACAGGCCGAGATAGCTCGACAACTTGAGACATCGCGCGCGAATATCTGCATCCTCGAGCACAGGGCGCGGCGGAACATCGCACGAGCTGAAAGAACGTTGAAGTTGTCCGCGAAGCTTCTCGCCCCAGTCGTGCTGAAGATCAAGCCCGGTGATGATATTTTGGAAGTGCCCAATAGGTTGTTTAAAACAGCAGATGCTGCGAAAATCCGGGTCAAGCTCAGCACTCCTGATATCATATCCAAGATCCGTGAAGGAGCAAAGGATAGATTACACGGCCGGTCGGCAACTCAAAGTTTTGATGTGGTTTTGACGTCAGATGGCGAATTGCTCATCTTATAAAGTCCTGCATATTGTTTTCGCCTATAAAGAATCGTAACTATAATTATTCCGATTACTACTATTGCAATTATTCCGCCTATTAACACAATTGAGGTAGCAGACATTTTTACAAAGTGGGCCACGATTGTTCTGTTTGAATCTATATTCAGCGTGATTGTATCGCTTGTTCCGGTAACGTCACCAGACCAGTAGTCAAACTTGTATCCTGGAGCGGCGTTTGCTGTTACAACTACTTCAGTCCCCGCTGCATAGGGCCCTTCTGAAGGACTGAAAGTAACGGAACCTCCTCCAGAAGGTTCGATACCAGCGGTTAGGGTGTAAAGCGAAAGTGTCGATGCATACAAGCTCGTGGTAGCCCCCGCTCCAGCCTGCGTCACGGTCGCTCCTACGACGCCCAAGTGATCCCCTTTAGTATATACCGAAAGTTGGGATGTGCGTGCGTTCTCAACATCGGGTGACCATAAGAAGTTCTCCACGTTTTCCCATCCACTCCCATTGTAACGCATGAGCATTGGGGTGCCTCTAGCGCCAACTTGATAGAATAGGTAGAGTTCGTCGTGGATCTCCCCCACGAGGAACTGGTCTGTGACTCCTTGGTTTTCTAATAAGGAAGTTGTCCCGATGAGTTGGTTGTTGGCGAGCTCTGCGAAACGAACGGAAGCACGATAGCTAGATCCATTTTCTGTCGGTTCTGCTTTTATCCAACTAACATACCATTTGTCATTCATTTGGCCGATCGAAGGTGATCTGTCCTCGAAATTATCGATTGTGAGGCGTATCGGCGTGCCCCAACTTCCGTCGTAATCGATACAGAAGAGCTCCCTATCGGAAGATGTCCAAATATTGTCATCCATGTCCCTATCGAATGTAAGAACGCCATTGGTTGCGTCAGTCAAACTCAAGTATGGACTGCCGATCACGGTGATTCCGTCGGCAATTATTTCTTCCGCACTCCAGCTTTCACCGGTCCATTCCGTGGCGATTATTTTTTGATTATCGAGTGTGAATGGATTGTTGTCCGAGTCCTTGAGATAGACGAGTTGGGCTTTTTCTCCATAACTTGTGAGCGTTGGAACACCGTCGTAACTATTGTTTGAGGTGATAAGCTGAGGTGTGCTCCATTCTCCCGTGTTTAGATTCAAGATTGAATAAGCGAGCTCCATATCTCCTGCAAAGTCGAAAGGTGATGTCGAGTTTTCTATTTCCATAGGAACTCTTTGCCAAACAGCTAGCACTCGATTGTTTCCAATATAGCTGAGTTTTGGATTGAAATCAAGTAAATTGTCCGAGGTGATCATTTGAGGTTGTGACCACATCTTCCCAACGGGGTCATAAGTTGAATAGGCGATTTCAAATGCTTTGAGTAGTTCTTTTTGCGGGTCGTCGTAGGTCCAAGCCGCAATCATGCTGCCATCGTCGGACGCGGCGATCGAAGGCTGTGGATTCGAGAAAACATTTTCGACGAGTACTCCTGCGGTCTCGCCTCCCTGCCAGGCGAAAGTTGAGTAACCGGGACCGAGATAATCTCTATCTATTAGTTCCCAGTTGGCTGTCGATCCGCGAGATGTATTATCGCCAGGGTTTGAGGACCACTCACCACTCCACAACTCTAACCTCCCCTCCCACAAAAGCAATTCTGCGTATAATCCGACTGAACCACTTATTCTTACTTTTTGGAAGTCGAAGGATGGGATGGCCACGAAATACAAATGTATACTGATGTCGCCATATGCTCCAGCGCTAGCTCCTGATACCCCTACACCAGCACTAACGTCGACTCCGCCGCCAATATTTCCACCAACACTATCTATCGTTATTGGGTTACCAAGACCAAAGCCGAGATCTAGCTCAGCATCAAAGTGTGGCGTTACATGCACAATAACTGGAACAACAACGACCACGAACTGGAAGTCCATAGTCCAGGAGACGCTGCCTCCAATGCTGACAGTTAGCGTTAGATCACTTATCTCGTCCGTGCCATCTGGGCGCACGGTAAAGTTGCCTGAGAACCCCACGTTGAATGAAAGCCCTCCGTTGCTCATAAATTCAATATCGTCCATTGACAGGTCGAACGCCCCTATTTCTACTTCTTTGTTGTAATCGTCTGATTCTATTGTGAAACCAAGTCTCCACTCAGGAATTGGAAAACTATAACCTCCGGCTCCTAGGCCGAACGCTACAGGTGAGCTAGCGATTTCCATGCCTGCGGCTATCGTTTGCATTATGCCGAGCACATCCATCTTCCAATAGCCGTTTGTTTTTTTGGTCAGCGTGACTTGGCCAGCGCTGTTGAAGAAGTTTATCATTTGGCTTAGTGAGGAAGGAGTTTCAAGTATTTTAGGTGATACCGAGCCAGTAACAGTTCTCCCATCCGACATGTTTACAGTCACGTTGAGCGTTGGAGTTAAACCAACACTTCCCATGTTGTATGTAGCCTCGTAGGGAGATGAGGTGTCGGTCTGAGTGTCTCCACCCATCTGAAAGACTACACTGCTGACGCTAGTTTCTGATGATAGAACTGCTCGATAGGTATTCGTTATGACACTCACGTTTTGCAGGAAAAAACCGTTGTATTCACTTTCTATCTGCAGTGTTGGTAGGGGTGGAAGTGGACCGACCGTACCAGATGAGTTGGCGCTGCTCGACGCATACGTGTTATCGCCAGCAAAGGATGCGGATATTGTGACTGTAGTTGTGGTTTCGGTTGAAGGTGCAGTGTAGACAACTGAGGCCTGTCCTGATGAATCAGTCGTGCTGCTTGAACTAGACAGGCTACCAGCGTTTTTGCCCCAAGTAATGGTCTTATTGGATAGGTTGGTACCGTTGCCAGCGAGGGTCGCCGTAAAAGTCCTAGTTCCTCCAGAGGATGTCGTGAAGCTAGACGGAGAAATCACAAGCGTTGTAGAGATTTTTGGCACCTCGGTCACCGTTGGACCGCTTGTGCTGCCACTCGTGGGTAGTCTTGTCACGTTTGTGCCGTCGCTGGCTTCAAAGTAGTAGGTGTGCAAACCCGCGCTCAGCGTGGTCGTGTAATCATAGACGGCGCCACTGAGGTAGGCCCCACTTGTCTTGTTCATCTGGTGGGGGGCTCCGTCGATGTAAACGTTAATTGAAGGGGCGTCTCCATCGGCGTCCATGTAAGTAACCGTGTAGTCAAAAGTTGATACTGTGGTACCAGAACTCGGATTAACGCTTCCCGCGCTGAGGGTCGGCGGGGTGTTTGCGCGTTCTCTACTGAATAGGTAAACCTTGTTGTCGTCGCCACCAGCGGTTATATATGCACCAGTCGATGAAATAGAAACTGGGTAAACTAAACCACCAGTTTGGTAATTCCACAACGGAGTGCTTGAGGTGTGCTCGAAAAGATAGACTTGGTAGTCCCAACTCCCTGCGGTTATGTAACTCCCATTAGAGGACATTGAGACCGAGTAAACATATGACCCCGTATCGTGACTCCACCACAGAGTGCCCGAGATTGTTGAGAAAAGGTAGACTTTAAAATCCAAGCTCCCTGCGGCCATATAGTAACCGTCTTGAGAAATGGAAACCGACCAGACCCAGTATCCTGTCTTATAGCTCCATTTTTTGTTACCCGACTGGTCAAACACGTAGAAATTGTCGTCTTTGCTTCCGGCGACTATGCAAGATCCATCCGAGGATATCGCAACCGAGAGAACGTCATCGCCGATCGTGTAGCTCCAATATGGGGTGTTGTTGGCATTTCTGAAGAGATAGACTTTGTCATCATTACCTCCTGCAGCGATGTATGAACCGTCTGAAGATATTGCAACTGACAGAATCTCGCCACCAGTTTGGTAACTCCACACTGGCGTGCTTGAATCTTTGGAAAAAAGATAGACCTTGTTGTCTTCACTTCCAACGGCAATGTAGTTCCCATCTGATGAAATCTTAACAGACATAATCCAGCTACCGGTCGTGTAACTCCACACTGGCGTGCTTGAATCTTTGGAAAAAAGATAAACTTTGTTGTCTTCGCCGCCAGATACGAGGTATGCGCCGTTCGAAGAGATGCCAACGGAACAAATCTCATTTCCAGTCTGGTAACTCCAAATAGGGGTGCTTGATGTGCGTGAGAAAAGATAGACCCTGTTGTCGTCTCCACCTGCCACGACGTAGTTTCCATCAGCCGAAATAGCGGTGGACCAGACTTTGCCCCCTGTTTGATAGCTCCATAACGGCTGTTGCGTTGGTTCAGAACTCGAGAGTGGCGCCTTCAGTGCCCAGATCGCTACTTGTAGTAGGCAAAGCCCCAGCAGTAGCAACAGATATTTTTTAATTTTCACCTCATCATCCTTTTCAAATTTGTGCAAACTATTATAAAAGTTGTTTATTTTTTGTAGTTAAAATTCACCCAGCTTCACCTGTTTTCCCCGTTCAAATCGTAGGTCCTCCTCCCGGTATCCCAAAACCTCCATAATTCTCATCACCGCCGGTAGGACCTGGTTCTCCACATAGTAGTCGGCGTCGTACTTCATCCCCTTGAAATCTTCTACAGGTATAGCTCGCTCGCTTATGCTGCCCGCACCTTTGGCCTCGATGTACGCGATTATCATGCCCGGCTCTATCTGCACTCCCTTAGCCCTCATTTTTTTCGCAGCGGCCACGTGCGGGCCTATTGCGCGGTATTGCTCTATGGGCATCGTCAGCTGCGTGTAAATTATCAAGTCGTCCAGATCCACTTTCCCCTCAAAAATGTTTTTCGTGGCATCGCGCACAATTTTTGCAGCTTTTTCTCTTGAGCCGTCGCGGAGTATCGCCTCGAGCACAGCTTCTTGTGTCTTCTTGGCGAGCGCGGCCCAGTCGCGTCGCACGAACTCCAATCCCTTTACGACCATCCTATCATCCTCGCTTATCATCGCGTAGCGTTTCTTTGTGACGAAGACTCCGCGCTTGTAGAATCCTTCGAGCTCGAGTTCGATGATACCAGGTAAGCTTTCGTTGACTTTTTTTAGAAAATCTGTGGCATCTTTTTTGTTTTTACCGTTCAGCTTGCAGAATAAGCTGTCGGTGTCGCCATAGATCACTTTCAAGCCTGCGTTCTTCGCCATCTCGATAGTCTTGTAAATATAATTTCTTCCAAAGCTCGTCACGCTTTCCGCGCACTGTTTGCAGTACCAGCGTGCCCTAGGGTAACCGAGCATCCCGTAGAAAGAGTTTGCGATGATCTTGAACGCCCATTGCTTTGCATCGAGCGAGCGGTATTCCCTGCTGTCACGCTTGTACTTTTTCATCTCCTCCTTCACTTTTACGCGTTCCTTGATGATGCGTTCGAGAGTCGTCGGGATGAAGCCGCAACGTTTTTTACAGAAGCGATAACCGAGCTCTGGCACCGAGGTAGCTTCGCTCGGCTTGCAGCATTTACAGTCGAGGGCAGATGGGTCGATGTTGTGTGTGACGATGATGCTCGGGTACAGGCTTCTGAAGTCGAACACGACGATGTCTTCATGCAGGCCCTTCTCAGGCTCCATGACGTAAGCTCCGACATAAGTTTCCTTGGCGCGCTCCATGAACTCCTCGCCCACCGGCCGTACCGGCACAAGCTCACCTATCCTGAACGCCTCCGCGATGAGCAGCCATTCGACGAGCTGCCCAGGCGTCATGCGGCTGACATCGAATGGAGACTGGCGCACTATCCTTGCGAGCTCAAAAAACATGGGGAGAAGTTCCAACCCGATCTCGAGGGTGGCATCTGCATCGGACATGGAATATTTGAGGAATGTTTTTGCTTTTTCTCCGCCTTTGTCCCAAGCGTCGCAGATTTCGGTGAACTCTATGTCGAGTTTATCCTTGCCCGTGAAATATTTGTAGACGTTCTCGAGCGTGTAGTGGATTAGCCTAATGTTGCCAATCGTCGCAAGGAAGTCTATCATGGCATAGACGTCGATGTGCGGTCGGCCGCGGATGCGTGTTACTGTCGCGAGCCGTCTCTTCCTCGCAATCACTTCGGAGCCATCCCGCCCCAGCTTCAGCTTTACCCTGAGCACCTTGGCCCGCTCGCGCATGTATGGGAAATCGTAGAGGTCGGTGTTGTAGCCGAGCAGGATATCGACATCGCGCTCCTCAACGATTTGGACGAAACGCTCCAACATCTCTCGCTCGCCCGGTACGACCTCCACGTAGTCTAGCCCAGCCTTGAAATCTTTCCATGTTATCACCTTTCTGAAGCCGCGGTTGTCGGCCAAGCTTATCATCAGGATTGGGTCCTTGTCGGACCGGGTGGAGCCAGTGGGGTTGTAGACTTCGATGTCGAAGCTCATGATGTTGAGGTCGATCTTCGGCGCCTTTGTTGGAGCCGGTGGTTTATCGAGAAGCACGGGTTTCACGCCATCTTTTTCGACGACATCTCCGCTGAAGCTGATGCCGCCCATCGGCACAAGGCCGCTGTCGATGAGGTAGCGCCTCGCCGGTTGGATGTCAAATTCATAAATCTCCTTGACTCCGCGGATGCTGCGTATGACATGCCTGAGTGGAGCCATGTCTTTGGGGTTATCGAATGTCACTTTGATTGCCTTGACCTCCTGCCCAAGAAAAGTTCGATTTGCAAGCCCGACAGATTCAGGCTTTATGGTGCGATTTTCCTCTTCCATTTGAAGTTTGCTTATCGTTTTCATAACTTTCGTTGGTTCATCCGCGACAACATAGAGATATGGCTTGAAATTCTGATCCACGGCAACGATTGTGCCATTTTCATTTTTTATAAACAATCTTATGCATGGTTGCTTTTCTTCCTCTGCATAGTCGCTGTCCAATAGCAGGCCTTCCAAGTCTTCACCGAATTACAATCGACGGCTTTTCAAATAAAGTTTTTATATCCTTAAAAGCGAAATGGCCGGAACGTTGGCCCTTCTGCATACTCTTTCAACGAACTTCGGAATCTCGACCACTTCCGTCGCTCGTCGCTTTTTCACTTGGGGGCCTTTCTCCAGCAGTCGTTGCCTCACGCCCTTCTTCCAGGCGCTTTTCCGCGGCCTTCCCTGGTTTTTCGCCCCGGTTTTTCCGCGGTTCTCCGTTGTCCGTAGACTTCGGTTCGGCCACCTCTGCAGGCTTCTGTTCCGGCCAACTATTAGTTGTTGCAAAACGTATATAAATAGGTTGTTTACTCTAAACTCTAATAGAGATATTTCTATTTTTAACAATATGCGAAGGCCAAGCTCCTATCGCCCAAGCACAAAAAGAGAATAATGTTTACCCGCGCTTTTTTCTCGCTCGCCTGAGGTCCTTTATCGTGAACTCTAGACCAAGCTTCCTAAGTTTTTTCTCAGCTGGAAGTCCTGTCTTGAGGTCCCAGTCGCGGAGTTTGTAATACTCATCTAGCATCTGGTCCAGCTCGACGACATGGCCCTTCGGCGGCCCCTCCGGCGATGGCTCCTTCAGCAGGCGTTTCGGCAGAGTATCATCTTTACGTCGGATGCCTTCGCGGACGTTGAACATGCGGTTGAGGTTGACTATCCTCTCGCCTATGCGGCGCAGCTCTCGCTCTGTCAGCCCCATCCCCGTGGTGGCGTTCATCGCCCTGAGAATATCTTTGTAATAGAAAGTCGGCGGGATCATAGTTCCATACTTGCAGATGCCGACTGACTCCACCACAACCGCGAAATCTTCACACTCCTTGACCATCAGCCCCTTGTACTTGGGGTTGAGTTTTTCTCCTATCTCCGGCAGATATTTCGCGCCGGATCGCTCTTTTATTGCTTTCTCGAAACCCACCTCATCTAGGACAGGAAATGCGTAGAGATGGTCGGCGCCCCTCGCCGCGGTGGCGTTCCCTAGCCCCATCGATTTTTGTGCCCGTCCATCCTGTCCTGCGAGTTCCTGCTTTTTGATGGCCATCACATATTTTTCTGCGCCCTTGCCGATCTTCTGGGCCGCGCGATAGCTGCCCTCTGCGAGAAGGTTGCCGACGCCTTTTCGCATCGCGATCATTTTGACGAGTTCCACCATCATCTCGTGGTTGCCGAAGCTCAGATCGAGGCCGCCAGTGTCCTTCTCAGTGATGAGCCCTCTTTTAAAGCACTCCATGGCCCACGCGATGGTGCCACCGCAGCTACAGGTGTCCATGCCGTAGCGGTTGCAGAGATGGTGCATGTAAAGTATCGCTTCGATGTTTCCGATGCCACATTTAGAGCCCATGCACGCGAGCGTCTCGTACTCCGGGCTGCCTCCAATATATTTGTACGGTCCTTCGGGCACGCACGTGTACCTGCCACAGCGCTGCAGGCATGCAAAGTCTGCGCGCGGCTTCACCAAGTACTTGCGCCTTATCAGCTTGCCTCCTATCTCCTCGGCGTGCTCGAAGACGCCCGTCTCATAGTTCCTCGTGGGCAGGCGGCCGATTTCGTTCATCAGCTCAACCAAGCTCGGGGTGCCGTAGTCGGCTCGCCCTTGGGTGAATGGGTCGGCCAGCATTTTTGCGTGGAGCTCGTCCATGAGTTTGACGTAGTTCTTTTTGTCAGCGATTGGGATGTCCATCTCCCCGCGGACGGCGATTGCCTTCAGGCGTTTCGATCCCATGACCGCGCCCAGGCCACTCCGCGCAGATGTCCTGTCGAGGTCGTTCATCACGGCTGCGAATCTTACGAGGTTCTCTCCCGCTTGGCCTATGTACAAAAGTTTGATCATACCGTCGCCAAGCTCCTCTTTTATCATGTCGTCGGTTTCGTAGACGTCGTGGCCCCAAAGTTTTCTAGCATCTCTTATCTGGACTTTTCCGTTGTCTATCCAGAGGTAGACGGGACGCGGGGATCGACCTCTCGCTATGATTGCATCGAAACCAGCGAACTTCAGCTCTGGGCCCCAATGACCAGCGGCATGGGATTCGCCCCAGATATCCGTGAGGGGCGACTTTGCAGCGACAACGTGACGTGAAGCTTGAGGAAATAGGGTGCCGGTGAGCGGGCCAGCGGCGATCATCAAAACATTTTCTGGCCCAAGCGGCCTAGTCCTCGGCCCAACTTCGTCGTAAAGTACACGCGAGCAAAGGCCAGCGCCGCCGAGGTATTCTCTGGCGAGTTTTTCGTCCAACGGTTTAGTGAGAGCCTTTCCTCGGGTCAAGTCTACATCAAGTATCTGGCCAGCATAGCCGCCGTATTTAAACATTTCACTCCCTCGGCATCTGCACGCGCTCTAGCATGATGGGCTTCAAGCGTTTGACCAAGTCGAGCCTCTTCTTATCGGCGAATTTTTCCGAAGTTTCGATGGAGAGTGCGTTCGTCGGGCAACGTTTGACGCACGCTTGGCATAGGTCGCACTTTATTGCCTTCTTGCTCTCTGAGTGCAACCATATCGCTCCGAACGGGCAGGCTTCGACGCAGGCGCCGCAGCCTATGCACTTTGACTGGTTGAGTATGACGACGTCCACTTTATCGTTTCTCGTGAGGGCTTCGGTCGGGCAGACCTTCGCGCACGGAGGGTCAGCGCATTGGCGGCAGGCTATGGGCTTGTCTATCGCCGGCTCCATCCTGACGACGCGGAGGCGCGCCTTTTTTGGATTCAAAACCTTCTCATGGCATAAAGCGCAGTACAGCTCACAAATTCTACATCCGGTGCACTTGATTGGATCTCCGTAGAGGTATGGCATATAACTCCCAAACGTTTTCATCATTTACCTATTTATTTTATATGCTTGGTTAGGATTGGCGAGATAGCGTTCAAATAAGTACAAGATGTCTGAGTTTTCGCTGATACTCTTCCCGCGAGATTGGCGCATACAAACTGGCGCGGCGTCCTTTTCCAGTAGCTAGGCGCATCAGCAGGCCAGTCGCATACATTCGGCGTAATGTTGACGATGCCGACCAAACTTGTGCCCGCTTATCACCGCGATATTTGACGACGCCCTCACGCAGCAAGTCGTTGTGTGTAAATTCTTTGATTTCGTTTGGCCAAGCCCACTCCAAGATCTCGCGCCAGGTTCTTTCGCACGGCCGCTTCACTGGCTATCACCTTCATTCCGTAGTTGGGAATATTACTCCCAACTATAAAAATATTGCGGTAGCGTGTGGTCGGAAAATTTTTTGGATGACACTAGGTACGTAAAATCACCGAAACCCCAACTTTTTTGAGCAGCAAAAGCGATTGTGCAACGGTGCTCTGATGTTCGTCAAGGTGCTAAAGTGTTTGAGATGCAGAAGGGAGCATCCACCCGAAAAAAATCTCTACGTTTGTAAAAAATGCGGGGGAAAATTGGACATCATTTACGATTACGATGCTATCGCAAAGAAAGTAAATAAAAAAATTTTGGTGGGGCGACCATCAAGAGTATGGAAATATCCGGAATTCCTGCCGATCGTCGACAGCAAAAACATCGTGACGCTTGGCGAGGGCGGCACCCCATTGATTGAGGCAAAAAATCTCGCCCGTTCGCTCGGCATGAAAAGTCTCCTGTTGAAAGACGAGACAAGAAATCCGACGGCGTCGTTCAAGGACCGTCCGATGAGCGTGGGAGTTTCCAAGGCGAAGGAGTTTGGGGCGAAGGCTGTCGTCGTCGCGTCGAGCGGTAATGCGGCGATAGCTGTCGCAGCCTACTCGGTGAAGGCGGGCATAGATTGCTACGCCTTCGTTCCAGCGGAGGCACCGGCGGCAAAAGTTGCGCAACTCTCAATGTATGGCGCCCACATAATCAGGGCTAAGGCGGAAGGCGAAGGTGATCCATCTTACAAGCTTATGCAGATGGCCTGGGAGCGCTACGGCTGGAGCCCAATACCGAGCAGCGGAGCTTTCAACCCATATCAGCCCGAAGGATCGAAAACGATGTCATACGAGATCGTCGAGCAACTTGGTTGGCGCGCGCCCGATTGGTTGATCGCGCCTACTGGGGCTGGGACTTTGCTGTCGGGGAACGCCAAAGGTTATTTTGAATTCGAGCAGCTCGGATTCATAAAGTCCGTGCCAAGGATGGTTTCGATCCAGGCGGAAGGCTGTGCTCCAATAGTTAAGGCATTCAAGGAAGGCACACCACCATACAAGATTCCAACTTGGCGGAACCCAAGCACCGTGGCTGGCGGATTGGTCGACCCCTACCCATGGGATGCAGATACTGCACTACCGGCGATCAAGCGTTCGAAAGGAACAGCCGAGGCCGTGAGCGATGCCCAGATATTGAATGCTTGGAAGCTGCTTGCGAAATGCGAAGGGATTTTTGCCGAACCTTCTGGAGCTGCGGGTCTAGCTGGGCTCAGAAAGTTGTTGGATGCGGGGAAGATAGATCGCTCTGACGTCGTCGTCGTTGAGGTCACGGGCAGCGGGCTGAAGGACACCAAGGCCGCGATGCAGCTTGTCAAGGAGCCGCCGACGATAGAGGCCAAGCTGGAGCAACTTGAGCATCTCATCAAGCGAAAATAAAATCGCTTGCCTACGGCAGGACCATTGCCATTACTGCCTTCTGCGCGTGCAACCTGTTCTCGGCTTCCTCAAAGTACAGCGAGCGCTTGTATTTGTCCAGCACTTCGTCGGTAACTTCTTGCCCTCTGTCGGCGGGTCCGCAGTGCATGTAGTATGCCTTGTTTGTTATATCAAGCAACTCCGTGGTCGTGATCCAGTCCTTGAACTTGGCTTGATAAGTCGAGGCTCCATCTTTGTTGACGGTCTTGCTGTAGGGCGGCACGAACTGTTTCGGCGACCAAGCCTTCGGGTAGACGAAATCCGCGCCTTCGAACGCCTCCTTTATGTCGTAAGATATCTCGAAGCTTCCGCCGTATCGATCCGCATTTTTCTTGGCAGCCTTTATCAAGCTGTCCTCGAGCTCGAAGCCCTTTGGGTGTGCGAGCACGACGTTCATGCCGAACTGCGTCGTTATCAGCACCTCACTCTGCGGCACCGCCAGAGGCTTCAAACCGCCAGAGTATGCGTATGAAACGACGAATTTCTTTCCCTGAAGCTTTGGCGACGCTGCTCTGGCAGCCTGGATATCTGCCATTGCCTGGAACGGATGGTAGAGGTCGTCCTCCATGTTGAGCACGGGTATGTCGCCCCACTTCGCGAACTCCTCTATCACGCGATGCCCGCGCCCTATCGTCCACTTCGCCGCGTCCCCGTAGATCCTTATGGCGATCGCGTCCCCGTAGCGGCTGAGCACCCTGCTCACGTCGGAGATCGCCTCGGTCTGGTACGGCACCATATCCTCGGGCAAAGACGGTGTGTACAAGTCCTGCGGGCTGAGGAAGTGCGCGTGGCCTCCGAGCTGATAGATGCCGGCCTCGAAGGAGTTTCTCGTCCTCAGGGAGCGGTTGTAAAAGATCATGAAGAGAGTTCTTCCAGGCAAATATTCTGTCGGCTTCCTAGCTCTAAATTTTTTTCTCAGATCGTCTGCGACATCCAATATTTGTTTCAATTCATCTTGTGTAAAATCCTGTGTGTTCAGGAAATCTTTTCCCTTGAACGCACCAACGAATTTTGGCACGACCATGCGAATCACCGCTCTAACACATAAATTGTCAAAATTTAAAGCTTTGTATCCTCAGTCTAACTTCGTGAAGCAAATTTTAATAAAGCGACTGACTAAAGCAACTTGACTGGTGTGAAAATGCGGTTGTTTGTTTTCAGAAAAAAGTGCACGGGTTGTCGACTGTGCGAACTCGTATGCTCGCTGAGGCACGAGGGCGTGTGCAACCCGAGCAAGTCGAGGATCAAAGTCGAGCGACGCACGGTAGCGTTAGCTATACCGACGGTCTGCTTGCAGTGCGACGGAAAGTTTTGCATCAAAGCCTGCCCTCAGAATGCGCTCAGCACCGATGAAAACGGCGCGATAAAGGTGGATGAGAAACTCTGCACCGCATGCGGGCTGTGTCAGTACGCCTGTCCCTTCGATGCCATTCGCATGCATCCTTCTAAACACATTGCGATGATCTGCGATCTGTGCGGAGGAGACCCACAGTGTGCGAAGTACTGCGTACTGGGAGCACTCGAGGTGAGATAGATGTACGGATATGGCGGAAAAATTTTGCACGTCGACCTCTCGAGCGGTGAAGTGAAGAAGTTCGACCTCGGCGAAGAGTTCGCGCGTAGGTACGTGGGCGGCAACGGCTTTGGCGCCAAGTTGCTTTACGATAACGTCCGAGCTAGGGTAGATGCGTTCAGCCCGGAGAACTGCTTGATCGTCGCGCCAGGTGCCTTTTGTGGAACTCCAGTGTTGGAGGCGTCGAAGACGGGATTTTACGCAAAGTCGCCGCTCACCGGAGCGTTCGGTGAGGCCATGGCCGGCAGCGGCATAGGGCCAACGATGAAATTCGCTGGCTACGATGCGCTGGTCGTGCGGGGAAAGGCCAAGCGCTTGTCGTATCTATGGATCGACAATGAGGAGGTCAACATACGCGACGCTACCCACATGCAGGGCTTCAATACATCCAAAACACTGAGGCAGGTTCGCAAGGATTTGGGTGATGCAAGGGCGATGGTCGCCTGCATAGGTCCTGCTGGAGAAAACTTGGTGAAGATCGCAGGCATAGAATCAGACTTCAGACAAGCGGGGCGCACGGGCCTCGGGGCTGTGATAGGATCGAAAAATCTCAAGGCGATAGCTGTTCGAGGTTCTCACGATTTGGAGCTGGCCAATCCGAAGCTGATGGAAAAATTGCTCGTCGAATGGTACAACACCATCTCAACCCACCCGCACGCGATCGCGGACATGAAATATGGAACTGGGGAGTTCATAGGCACAGTGAATGAGGTGCACGGCGTCTTCCCAACGAGAAACTGGCAGGACTCGGTGTTCGAGGGCTACAGGACGATAGCGCCGCAGTACTGGGTGCCGAAGTACTCGATAAAGACGACAGCCTGCTACGGCTGCGTCAAGCCATGCGGGAAGGTATTCGTCATAAAGGATGGCCCATATGCGGGCACGGAGGTAGATGGCCCAGAGTTCGAGACGCAGTACTCGCTCGGTGGCTGCGTGGGTAACGCTGACCCAGAGGTGCTTGCGAAGGCCAACCAGCTGTGCGATGAGCTTGGCATCGATACGATATCTGCTGGCGTCACGATAGCCTGGGCGATGGAGTGTTACGAGCGCGGTCTGCTGACGTCCAAGGACACCGATGGCTTGAAGCTCAGCTTTGGAAATGCTGAGGCAATATTGAAGACGCTGGAGTTGATTGCCTATCGTAAAGGCATAGGTGACATGCTCGCCGAAGGCGTCCGTGGAGCTTCTAGGCGATTGGGCAAAGGTTCGGAGGCATTCGCCATCCAAGTGAAAGGTCTGGAGCCGCCGGCGTATGACGTTCGCGGATTGAAAGGTATGGGGCTGGCGTTCGCTACCTCGACGCGCGGTGCTTGCCACTTGCGCTCGTGCGCGTATGCGGCCGAGCTCAGCGGGAGCTGGTGGAAGTTCAAGCGCGTGGATAGGCTTTCAGCGAAGGGCAAAGAGTACGTCGCCACTGTCGAAAACATAATGACCGTGTACGACATGGTCGGGATCTGCAAGTTCTCGCGGCACTTCTACTTCGTCGAGGAGCTACCAGATTTCTTCAAGGCGGTGCAGGGGTTCGTCTTCAAGTCCAAGGATATCTTGAAGTTGGGGGAGCGCGTCTGGAACATCGAGAAGGCGTTCAACGTGCGCGAGGGCTTCGGAAGGATGGATGACGTGTTGCCCTTGCGAGTGATGACGGAGCCGATACGCGACGGTACTTCGAAGGGCAGCTACATCCTGCGCGAGGAGTTAAACAAGATGCTAGACGATTACTACGCCATCCGCGGCTGGACCAAGGATGGCATCCCGACGCGAGCGAAACTTGAGGAGCTCGAGCTCAAGGACATAGCTAATGACATGAAGTTGGAGTAGCCATGGAGATAATTTACGATGGCAAGACCAAACGCATCCTGAGCGATGGCAAGAAGGTCTTGCTTCAATTCAAGGATACCGTCACGGGCGATGCACGTGGAAAATTGGACACGGGCGGCGACTTCGTAGTTGGGAGCGTTGAGGGCAAGGGCGTAGCCTCGGCTAAAGTTGCTGTCCATTTTTTCAAACTTCTCCACAAATTTAATATCGTGACACACTTTCGCAGGGCGCACACTGATTCTGAGATAGAAGTTTTGCTCGTGGAAAAAATTCCTCTGGAAGTCATATATCGCGCAAAGGCATTTGGAAGTTTCCTAGCCAGGTACAAAGGTAGGGTCGAGCCGATGGCGCCGCTCGATTTGATCGAGTTCAACCTGAAGGACGATGCTCTCAAAGACCCACTGATTGCGCCGCGGGCCATCGTGAAGCTTGGCATCGCTGATGAAGATGAGCTGGAGCTGATGGAAACAATGGCGCGCAAGATAGCTTCAGTAGTGGTCAAGGCACTTGCCGACAAAGGTTTGGAGTTCGTAGACATGAAGCTCGAGTTTGGACGAGCGGATGGTGAACTTTTGATGGTGGACGAGTTGAGCGGCGATACCATACGCGTCTACGATAAAATTCAAAAGCGGATGATGGATCAGATAGAGCTCGCGAAGAAACTGGGTCTTACTTAATAAGCTTCTCGACTTCGCCTTCCGAAAGTTCGCGGTAACCCTTATCGTCGATGAGCGCAACAACGATTTTTTCCCCAGTCGCCGCGTCGCGTTCGATCGCCGTCTTGATGGACTGCGCTGCGAGCTTCAATCCATCGCTCACCTTCATGTCGTCGCGATAATTTTGCTCGAGCACGCCGTATGCGATAGTTTCCCCTGTCCCGGCGCTTGCAAATTTTTCTTCCTCGAGCTTCCCCCCGACCGGATCCAGGAAAAAAAGATATGGCTTGTCATCGTCGAACCCAGCCACCACTGCCGCCACCAGATATGGGAAGAAGCGCCTCCCATGCAATATGTTTGACGCAAGCTGTGTCAGCCCTTTGGTGGTGATCGAGCGTCCATGGTTGAGGCGGTAGAGATTGGCCTCGACCTTGAGCATGTTGACGAAGTTTTGGATATCCCCTGAACTTCCGGAAATTGCACTACCTATCTGCTTCTCGAGCTGAAAGATCTTGCGCACGCTCTTGCTCACGACGAGGTAACGATAAGCTCCCCTACTATCGGATGCCAAAGCTATGCCGTCCTTGCAGCGAATGCCAACAACAGTTCCTGTGAATGCGTACATTGTATCAAAATTAGTTTAAAGCGCTTATATAAAACTTCATCGCCGCAGCAGAACGACGGCGACCACGGCTACCACCAAGGCGATAACTACGCCTATCAGCGCAAACAACATGATGTTCGTCTCTCCTCCGGATGGCCCTCCAACGATCACGTTTACAGTACTCTGCCCTTCGGCGAGCAAAGTCCCATATGAAGAATTGTATGTCACACGAGCGGTCACGACACCGTTTTCGACGCTTCCATTGACTCGCACGTTGAACGTAACAACTTGGTTACCACCTGCTGCTAAACTGCTTATACTTTGAGCACCCGGTACCTCAAGGGAAGTGCTGTCTGCGCTCAGCGTAACGTTAAGATTTGTCACAGCTTGAGCTCCCGCATTAGTTACCGTCACGTAGAATTTCCAGATATCGCCTTCCATCGATGCCGCGGTGCTCAATTGCGGCTCCACCGCGACCTCGCGTACTATCTGTCCCGTAGACGCGAAATTTATGTTTGGATTTGCCTCGCCGTGTGGCCACGAGTAGGATGTCCCATCGCCAGGTATCTTGATTTCTGAGCCACTAACAAGGTTTGTGCCATCGCTCGTCGTGAGGACTAGGTGGTCATCGCTGAGCATGGCAAATTCTCCTTGGGGCTGTTGCCATATCAGGTCCATTGGGGTCCATCCAACCCCGGGCAGGTAAATGAATGCCCAAGCATGCCCGTGAGCTGCAAGGTTACTACCTTTCTGAGGGTTGTACCCATACCCTGACACAAACATGGTCGGTATGCCCGCCGCCCGACAGAGGGCAGAAAAAAGATGTGTAAACTCGCTGCAGTCGCCTACGCGGTTGTTGTATGCCCAAAGGGCGCTGTGGTCTGCGGAATAAGGTGTGTAAGTTATGTAACCCTTCACGAAGTCAAATATCTGCTTCGCTTTGTCATAGAGATTTAACGCGTTCTCGGTCAGCGTCAATGCCTTGGTCGCAATCGTCGAATCGTTGCTCTCCCACAGGTTGGCCACCGGTTGCGTGTATTGAAGCAAATTGTCTGGGATACTACCTTGCACCATGCTCGAAGTGACTCCCGGGTCAACATAATCAACTTTTACGACTTGAGTTATAGTGATTGTTTCTGATGCATCAGGGTTGAGTGTTTCCAACGTGGCTCGCACGACGCGATTGTCGTCCGTGCTAACGATTTCATAGGTACCAAAACTCAGTTGGATATCCTCACGCAACACGTGTTGACTCGCCCAGCTCGAGCGGTTGTCAAAAACATAGATGGTCGCAATAACGTTCGTTGCTGTAGTCGAGCTATTGTTAGGAATTTGCCATGTCTTGTTAATGCGATAAACCACGGACTTCGTAGATGTGCTGGCGCTCGCCAACGGCTGAACAGCAAGCACAATCAAGAGCAATCCGACGATCAAAAATTTGCGCAATTTAGCACCACATCAATTTGTTTTTTTCTTATAAACGACCTTCGCCCAATGCTGCGGTGGGTATATGGAAAAGATAACCAAGCTGGGCTTGTTATGTTCTCTCGTTGGGTTGGCGGCGTTCGGGCTATAGCTTTTAGTTTTCAGCGAGCAATTTTCAATGATGGTCATGAAGGTAGCGGCTCTGTGCAGTGGCGGGAAGGACTCGGCTTTTGCGCTCTGGTTGGCGATGGACCAAGGACACAAGATCGAGAGACTGGTTGCGATGATTCCAAAGCGAGAGGATAGCTGGATGTTTCATTTCCCCAATATCCACCTTATCGATCTCTTTGCCGAATGCGCTGGCATGCCGCTGACGAAGGTCGAGACGAGCGGCGAGCGAGAGAAGGAGTTGGAAGATTTGGAGCGTGCGTTGCGAAAGCTGGATGTCGAGGGGGTGCTCAGCGGTGCCATAGCGTCGAACTATCAAAAAAGTAGGATCGATCGCATATGTGATAAGCTCAGGTTGATGCACCTATCTCCCCTCTGGGGCAGAGATTCGGCCGAGCTCTTGCGTGAGATGGTGGGCGCTGGTTTCGAGGCCGTCATAACGCGCGTCGCGGCTGAAGGGTTCGATGAAAAATGGCTCGGCAGAAAAATTGATGAAAAATGTGTGGAAGATTTGGCGAAGCTTCGTGAAAAATTTAGAATCAATGTTTGTGGCGAGGGAGGAGAATACGAGAGTCTAGTTTTGGATGCACCATTTTTCGAAAAACGCATCGAGCTGGTCGAGACTCAACGCATGTGGAAAGGCACAAGCGGTTATTTGTTGGTCAAGCGAGCTGAAGTTGTGGAGAAGTGATGTGTTGACGACTGCGATCGTCTACTCCGAAAAATACCTCGAGCATGTGCTGAGCACGGGGCATCCAGAGGGTCCGGAGCGGCTCAAGGCCATGGTGGAGGCGCTCAGACGGGCTGGCATGTGGAAATCGTCAGGCGTCGACGTCATCGAACCGAAGCCTGCCGCTCGAGCCGATATCGAGCTGGCTCATGATGTCGAGTACGTTGCGTTGGTCGAGCGACTCGGCAGGTCCGAGCGGTCGTTGGATGGGGACACGCCTGTGCACAGGAACACATTCGAACTCGCGCTGCTCGCCGTGGGTGGGGCGATCGACGCTGGGCGCGCGGTGCTGTCGGGCAAGGCCTCGAACGCTTTCGCGCTCGTGCGGCCCCCCGGACACCACGCCCGCAGAGGCTATGGCGGCGGATTTTGTTTCTTCAACAACATCGCGGTGATGGTCGAGCGGATGAAAAGGGAGTTCAAGCTAAAGCGAATTTTCATCTTGGACATTGATGCACATCACGGCAACGGCACCCAGGATATTTTTTATAGCGACCCGAGCGTCCTCTTCATGTCGCTGCATCAGGATGGGCGAACGCTTTACCCAGGAACGGGATTTACGGATGAGCTCGGAGCTGGTGAGGGCGAGGGCCATATCGTGAACGTGCCCTTGCCACCGGGGAGCGGCGATGCCGAATATGCGAGCATCATGCGGGAGATCTTCGTCCCACTCGCTAGGGAATTTAAGCCAGAGCTCATTGCAGTTTCCGCCGGATTTGATGCACTCGCCGATGACCCATTGACGCAGCTGGGGCTCACGACCCAATCATACGGTTGGTTGACGAGCTACGTAGTCGAGCAAGCGAACAGACTCTGCGATGGCAAAGTAGTGCTCACGCTAGAAGGCGGATATGTTTTGGAGCCGCTGGCGGATGCGGTTGTCGATGTTGTGAAAGTTCTCATTGGGCAGAAGCGGGAGCCGCCAAAGAGGATGAGGAGCCTACCGGTGGTGGAGGAGCTCAAACGGAAGCTAGTGAACTACTGGCACTTGTGACGTGGCAAAATTGTACATACCTGCGTAGCATAAACGCTAAACATTTAACGCCTGCTACAAAATCGATGTTTGTGGTTGAATGGACGATGTTCTGAAGGAAGTGCTTGAGCGCATCAAGCCGACGCAGGCGGAGCGCAAGCAGCTCGAGAAAATCGCAAACGAGATGGTGGCGCGAGTGAACTTGGCATGCGCCAAGCTAGGCGTGCCTGCGAGGGGCATGCTCGTTGGGTCAGCTGCGCGTGAAACATGGCCCCGCTCTGAGAACGACATCGACATTTTCATCCTGTTTCCAGAGAAGCTTTCGCGGGAGAAGCTGGAGCGAGATGGCATGCGGGTGGCGCGGGCTGTCGCTGGGCCGAAGGGGAGGGAGAGATATGCCGAACATCCGTACATCACGACGCGTGTCGGGAGCTTTGAGATAGACTTCGTGCCGTGCTACGATGTCGCAGACGCAGGCAAAATAAAGAGCGCGGTTGACCGCTCGCCGCATCATCAGCGCTACATCAGCAAGCGTCTCACGCCGGAGCTCACGGATGAAGTGTTGTTATTGAAGAAATTTATGATTGGCATTGAGGCATATGGGGCAGAACTAAAGGTACAAGGGTTCTCTGGCTACTTGTGCGAATTGCTTGCGCTCCGATACCGCACGTTCAAAGAAGTAGTGGAAGCGGCGAGCAAGTGGTCGCCCGGCGAGGTGACTGATTTGACGAGGAGCTATGGTGATGTCGGTGAAATCAAAGCCCTTTTCCCTGGGCAACCGCTCGTCATCATCGATCCAGTTGACCCCAATAGAAACGTTGCAGCTGCAGTTTCGATGCAGAGCTTCTCGACTTTTGTTCGGGCCTGCCAGGATTTCGTCCGCAAACCGAGCATGCGCTTCTTCTTCCCAGGCCAGGCAAGGATGTTGAGCCCTCGAGAGGTCGAGCGCGTACTGAGGCAGCGAGGCACGGCGCTCTTCTGCATCGTGTTTGACTCGCCAGATGTTGTTGAGGATATACTTTACCCACAGCTGCACAAGACTGAACAAGCGCTCGTAATGCGGCTCGTGCGCGCGGGCTTCGATGTGATTCGTAACGATGTTTGGGCGAACTCAAAGGCGGTAATCCTCATCGAACTGTCATCTGAAAAGTTGCCCAAGGTGCAAAGGCGTCTCGGTCCACCGATCACGGTTGAGGCGGGGGATTTCATAGAAAAACACCTCGCGTCAAGACAAAAGTTCAGCGGACCATTCGTTGATCGGGCTGGGAGGCTAGTGTTCGAGGTCGAGCGTAGGTATGTTAACGCCGAGCAAGTGTTTGAAGCGGCTTTGGAGGAGAGAACGGCTTTTGGGAAGCACGTCGCCGAATCTCTGGCCAAGGGCTACAAGATTTACGGGGGAAAGCATGTCGTCAAATTGTGTGCAGATAAAAAGTTTTCCAAATTTTTATCCGAGTACCTCACACGTTGCCTGCCGTGGCATCGTTAGATTCGGATGTGTCTTAGATTAGGAGATCAAGCCAGTTCTACCCGCGCGAGTGTGCTATAGATCGGCCCATTCGGAGTAAGGGTGCTCTGCTTCAGTTCTATCGCATCCGCGCGACACGAACCAAATTCGGCGTTCGTCATATTTTTTAAGAAGGATACAAGCTTTTCTTTTCCTACAGCAGATTTTGCCCTGGCCAATGTGAGGTGCGGCACGAAATCTCGCTCTGGCTTGAATCCCAGTTTTACCAAGTTCTGGTCGATGCGCTTCTGGATGGAGATTATTTGTTCTCGACCATCGGACACGCCAGCCCAGACAACCCTGATGTAGCCGAGATTTGGAAAGGCTCCGGCGCCGCGCACGCTTATCTCGAAAGGTTTGATGCTCTCCACAGCCGCCTGCAGCGCCTCGGTTATCGCCCCGGCTTGGTCCTCCCTGATATCGCCGAGGAACTTCATCGTGACGTGGATATTCTCTGGCTCGACGAGTTTCATCTGCGCACCAGTACCGGTGAGCTGTCTTTGTGCCGCTAAAAGATTTTGACGAACTGCTTCATTGATATCTATTCCAACGAAGGCACGCATCATATTTTTTGCCTCCGTATCCTTATCTAACCTTCGGCGCTTCAAAATTTACAACTTTTAGCATGTCCTTGACGCTGTCTATTATCGCATCGGGCTTCAACTTTTCAAAAGTGTCTCGTTCCATGGAGCCACTCAGGACGGCGACCGTCTTTGTTCCCAATTCTTTTCCGGCTTTGATGTCGCTCCAATAATCCCCCACTACGACGCAGTCACGTGGTGCGACGCTGAGCTTTTTCATTGCCAGCTCAAAAATTTCTTTCTTGGAAAAATGGTGCCCCTCGTTTAGGGCCTTTATCGCATCCGCTCCAGTTACAATAGCGTTCGCAAATTTACGTATGTCATATTTTGAAAGTTCTCTCCCGAGTTTGTTCGAGGGCACGATACAGCTTGTCGTAATGGCAATCAGCGCACCTTTATCAGAAATTTTCTTCAGTAATTTATCCACACCATGGATCAGAGCATCTCCATCCGCATGTATGAATCTATATTCCGAAAGAAATTCTATCCAGAAACGGTGTAGAAATTCCTTCCGGTCTTTGGTTTTTTTTGGGGCCACGATGTCGTCGAGTGTGTCTTTGCAATATCGCATGTAAAAATTTTTCCAATCTATAGGTTTTTTTCCGTGCTTTTGGAGCATGCGATTGAAGACAGTAAAAAATCTCTTGGTGGTATCGATGAGGGTGCCATCGGTATCGAATACAACAGCTTTAGCCTTGATCACAGTCACACTTGCCTATAGTTTCATTTTATGTCAGGTTGACTCTTGGACAATAAAAGTTTGTGCCTGGCTTTCATCTTCTCGACGCACTCGTAGGGCACCTTGATGGTCCCGAGCGGGCTATTCACGCCATGGCAGTCCGTACCGCCTGTCACGAGCAAGTGCAGCTCTTCCGCGATTTTCTTGTAATATTCTGTCGCCGCTGAATCGTGTTTACTGTGATAAACTTCTATGCCATCGAGACCAAATTCGACAAGGTCGGGCAGCAGATGGTTGGCTTGTGCGAAGACAGGGTGTGCGAGGATAGCCACGCCACCTACGCGATGAATCATATATATGGCAATCTTCGGCAGGAGCCTGTATTTTGGCACGTAGGCTGGGCGACCGTAGGCGAGATATTTTGCGAAGGCCGCGTCTTTAGTTCTGACGAATCCACGTTGTGCTAGGACATCTGCTATATGTGGACGGCCGATGACACCGTCACCTGCTATGGCAGCTACTTCTTCGTATGATATGTTGATGCCGAGTTTGTGCAGCTTCTCCAGTATCTTCCCCGCTCGAACTTTTCGAGCCTCTTGAAACTTGTGCAATTCATCATTGAATCCTCTATCGTG
>JBGPSS010000001.1:0-27589 GCA_041490225.1 Hadesarchaea archaeon | reverse complement strand
GTTGCTATGTGCACCGCATGTTCAGCGCCGCGGATATCGCCCTCCTAAAAGAAAAATATCCCAAATCAGAGGTCCTCGTCCACCCAGAGTGCGATCCAGAGGTCCAAAACTTGGCCGACCACATATGCAGCACAAGTCAAATGTCAGTCCGTGCGAAAGCGTCGTCAGCGAAGCAGTTCATCATCGCAACTGAGATAGGTATGATTGAGCGACTCAGACGAGAATTTCCAAACAAGGAGTTCATACCTGCTCTCGAGACGGCGATATGTCAACAGATGAAGAAGCACACCCTAGAAAAAGTTTACTCGTCGTTGCGCGACAGAAAACATGTGGTGACGGTGCCACCCGATATCGCTAGAAAGGCTCGCGCGGCAATCGAAAGAATGCTCGAACTTTCGGGGAGGGCCTCCCATGACTGATGCGATAGTCCGAAAAAAAATTCGTGAGATGCTTGTCGAGGATTTGGGCAGCGGTGATGTGACATCCGAGACCCTTGTGCATCGTGCGACCAAGGCTAGAGCGAGCGTTATTGTCAAACAATCAGGGATACTTGCAGGTGTGGCAGAGGCAGCTATGGTTTTCAAAGAAATGCGCGTGAGGGTAAAAGTCCTCAAGCCAGATGGGGCACGGGTCAGAGCGGGGAGCGTGATAATGCGCTTGGATGGCCCAGCTCGCGGGATTCTAGCGGCCGAGCGGGTGGCGCTGAACTTGCTGATGCGCATGAGCGGCATCGCTACGGCGACTCGAGAGCTCATCGACCGCGCGAGGCGGAGAAACCCGAAAGTTGTCATCGCCGCCACACGGAAGACTGCGCCGCTCCTGACTCACTTCGACAAACGCGCGGTCAAGGTTGCAGGGGGGAAGCCCCATCGCTACAGGCTCAGTGATCACATATTGATTAAAGACAACCACATTCGGCTGGTCGGCGCCATTGTCGAAGCCGTTCGCCACTCGCGCAAAGTCAAGCGGGTGAAAGTAGAAGTAGAAGTTAACAAACCAGCGGATGCCATCAAAGCCGCTCGCGCGGGGGCTGATATGGTGATGCTCGACAACATGAACCCTACTAGCATCGTACGTACAATAAAAATGCTGAAGCGCGAAGGCCTGCGAGACAAAATCGTGTTGGAGGCCTCTGGGAGAATTGACACGTCGAACGTGGGGGATTTTGCCGCAACTGGGGTGGACATGATATCGTCCAGCTACATGACCATGCGCGCCCCAGCTCTTGACATGAGTTTGGAGGTACTGGGCAAAGGTTTTAAATCTGCATCTTGATTCAAATCAGTAAACAGAGGTGAAAAAATGACTACGGATCTGACGCCCAACGCCAAAAAGGTCTACGACGCAATGAAGAAGCTCGGGGCCACCAGCGATAGCGCAGTCAAGACGGCCGATGACATCATGCGCGCGAGCGGCCTGCCAAAGGGCATGTCGAACAACGCGTTGCAGGAGCTCGTGGCGAAGGGCTATGCGAAGCGCGTGGCACGAGAGAAGGCAGCGGGCTACTACGCGATGAAGTGACTAGCAGCGGACAACCCGCATTTTCTATCATTTCTAAACTTCGATTTGGGTTACTTGTGGTTAGAGTTCGACTGATTTGAGAGCGTAGCGATGAATACTTTCGGTGACCTCTCCCTCGAAAAGACCCTTAAAAAACAACTATTACGAAGTAATTGGTGATCGATTGAAGAGGACGGGGATAGCTGAGCTACCATTGCATCCTGGGAAATGCCCACCATGGTTATTTGTAAGGATGAAGCGTTTGGGCGGGGCCATAACAGAGGTCATCGTGCACGAATATGGGAGACAAGAATTCATCAGGAGGATGAGCGATCCTTTCTTCTTTCAAGCCCTTGGGTGTGTGCTGGGGTTCGATTGGCATTCATCGGGTCTGACAACTACCGTGTGTGGCGCCTTGAAGGAGGCCCTAAAACCCGAGGAGCTTGGCATCGCGGTATGCGGTGGCAAGGGTAGAGTATCAAAAAAGGCGCCTCACGAAATTGAGGAGATCGCAGATGAATTTTCCTTAAGTGAGAAAAAAATCGATGAGTTAAAATATGCGAGCAAAATGTCTGCCAAGGTCGACAACGCTTGCGTCCAGGATGGTTACCAGCTCTACCACCACTGCTTCGTGCTCAGCGAGGATGGGGACTGGGCCGTGGTACAGCAGGGGATGCATGAGCGGCTGGCCCGTCGCTACCATTGGCTCTCGAGCGGCGTTCGTAGTTTCGTCGAGGAGCCTCATTCTGGTATCGCCGGAGATCGCAGAGAAGATGTTGTGCTGGACATGACCGCGCGCGATAGCGAGGAAGCAAGAAAAACGAGTGTTGATTTAGTTCGTGATAAGCCTGAGCATTTGATGAGTTGCGTTCGAGATGCTGATCAACGTGTGCTGGACGAGTACCTCGAGCGCTCGCTAGAAGTGCTGAAACTCGTGATGCCGACACAACACACAATTGAGTTGACCAAGCGAACTATGGTGTCGCTTCGCAGGGCTTACGAACTCCAGCCCGAGAACTACGAGGAGCTGGTGGCGATTCGGGGTGTTGGGCCCAAGGCCATCCGAGCGCTGGCATTGGTCTCCGATCTTATTTATGGAAAGTCCCCATCATGGAAAGATCCCGCACGATTTTCATTCGCGCATGGGGGAAAGGACGGTATCCCGTTCCCGGTCGATAGAAGAACTTATCAGAAAACGACTGAAATTTTAGAAGATGCGCTGAACGAAGCAAGGCTAGAACATCACGAGCGACTCGAGGCAGTCCGTCGGCTGCACGAGTTCCTCTGAAGATTTAAGAGTTCGAAAATCCAAATTTTATTTGGTCCCGCGGTAACTCAACCTGGTTAGAGTGGTCGGCTGTAGACCCAAGCCGAAACCGACATGTTGGGAGTTCAAATCTCCCCCGCGGGACCACTTGACAAGCTTTTTAAAACAAGCGAACAAGAATTATATGGTTGGCGGCCACAGCGGCGGGGAAATACCCGGTCCCGTCCGATCCCGGAAGTCAAGCCCGCCAGCGATTTGGGCTGTACTGCCGTGCGAGAGCCGGCGGGAACCCCAAGACGCTGCCAACCACTTTTGGTAACGTTTAATTGTAGAGGGCAATAATTTTTATTGGAGCCCCGGTGGTGTAGCCCGGTCTAACATGTGGCCCTGTCGTGGTGTTGGCCACAGATAGGCCACGCCTCGGGTTCAAATCCCGACCGGGGCGCCTTCTGTTAGATCAAATAAGTTAACAGTACCCTCTTTTATGATTTGGTAAGAACCGTTGGTTGTCGCTGATAGAGCAAAGTGCAAAATCAAACGTGCAACGCGATTGTTTAATATCCTCAAACTAAATTGCCATTCGGACAATAAAATGAATAAACCAAAAATATATGTTGCAGTATTGGGTTGCTTAGTATTAGCGGGGCTTTTCGCAGGAGTAGTTGTATTAAAATCAGGTCTGTTTAGCGATAAGAGCACCAATTCACCACCCGAGGCCGATTTTAGTGTTTTATCTGAAAATGTGTGGGTTGGTGACACCGTCCAGTTTACAAATCTTTCGGTCAGTAATGGTGGCACAATACAAAGTACGCGATGGGAATTTGGTGATGAAGAAATATCAATAGCCGAAAACATTTGCCATATCTACCATTCGGCAGAAATTTACACAATCGGACTTACGGTAACCGATAGTAATGGAGCAACGAATACTTGTTATAAAACCGTTTCAGTTTCCGAAATGCGTCAATTTCATTGGATATCTAAAAGCGAATGGTACGAATCTCATTGTGCGTACCAAAGAAGAACGTGGTATGAAAATGTTGTAATTATTGGGGAGCTACAATCATACCAAAATCTTTCCCATGTCCGTTGGCAGGGGGAATCTGTTTTGAAGTTTGTCACACCAGAAGATGAAAAGATAGCGGAATTGGCAAACCATTTAAAGTTAGAGTATCAAACCGTGTATCCCTTTGCAGAACCGTACGAATTTCCATATTTTGTGCTAACCTTTGTTCAAGCTATACCATACAAAATCCACGAAAATTGGCAGTACCCTATTGAAACCCTTTTGAATAACGGGATGTGTTCCAGCAAGTCAATACTTTACGCATCTCTTATGAAAGCGGAGGGATACGAAGTTTGTTTATTAGAATTCGCTCCAGATAATTTTTACAGAGTTTCTAATCATATGTTGGTGGGCATACATTTGGATAGTTCACCACCCTATACAAATCCCGAGGCACTCTACTATAATGCAGTGTGGAAGGTTTACACAATAAATGGCGAAAATTACTATCCTTGTGAAACAACAATCGAAGGCTGGAATATAGGAGAAATGAACAGAACGATTGCTGTGCAAACCCCTGAAATCACAGTGGTAGTGTGAGGCTATTTTTGATAATAATTAATATAATCATGCCTTGATCCAAAATTTTTATCGAATTAATGTGCAAAGCCACGTATGTATGCCTCTGCTCTGATTTTAAATTATGTTTAATCTTTGGTTATCCCCTAGCCGCGCCAATAATGCCCATCGCTAAAATCAAAATTCCGAATATGAACACCACAACTCCAGTAAGTTTTATGTAATCTGTCGGGTCAGCAGTCAAAGCCCCTCCGATTAGCATAGCGGCGATACCACCAAGTAAAGAACTCATCAAGCCCGTCACGGAACTTCCATTACTCGTGTTTTCACCCCCAAAAGAATGCTTATCTCTGGAGGTATAAGCGTTGACGACAATCTCTCATTTTTGGGTTTTCTTAAATGTTCTTATCGCTTTTATCAACTCCATAAATTTCTTTGGTTCAAGTTCCCATAGCCCGATCAGCGTCGCAGATGCGCCAAGTGCCATTGGGAGTAGCACCAACAATATATCTGAAATACTTATCATATCAAATCACCCCCCTCAAAGTCCCGAATTGCAACAGTGAAAAACGAGTCCCGATGATGCAACAGAACCAATTTTCGAAAGCCTTAAAAGCACCTTCGTCAATTTAAAATGGCAAAAGATATAAATATACTAAAATTTTCAGCCGCGTTTTCCACCGGTGGGGGGCCCGTAGCGCAGCCTGGTCAGCGCACCGGCCTTTTAAGCCGGGTGTCGCGGGTTCGAATCCCGCCGGGCCCGTTAGGCGGCGGGCGCGGCTGAAACCTTGGAGGGTAGCGGTGGTCGAATTTGACGTTAGAAAGCATGTGCTCGTGCCGAAGCACGAAATATTGTCAGCTGAGCAGGCGAAGGTCGTTCTAGATCAATTCAAGGTTACGCCACATCAACTGCCTTTGATCAAAAATTCTGACCCAGTTGCAACGGCGATAGGAGCGAAGCCAGGGGATATTTTGAAGATAACTCGTGATAGTCAGACGGCGGGCAGGGCGATAGCCTACCGCCATGTGGTAGAGGGATAAGGGGACGATTGATTGGAAGATACATGGCCACTCCTTGAAGCTTTTTTTAAAGAGAAAGGTTTAGTCAGACAACATTTAGATTCTTACGATAATTTCATCGAGCATGAGTTGCAAAGGATAATCAATGAGATAGGCAAGATAGATTTGGAGATAGAGGGTGCTGAGGTCAAGTTCGGAAAGATAAGGGTTGGCCCTCATGGTCCGCAGGTTCGTGAAGCGGATGGTTCAACCTCGCACATCTTGCCAAACGAAGCTAGACTCCGTAACCTTTCCTATTCTGCGCCGATCTACTTGGAGATGATACAGCTCGAGCGTGGGCAGCAGCGCAAGTCCGTGGAGGTCTACATAGGCGAGATGCCGGTGATGTTGAAATCCAAGCTCTGTAGGCTACGAAACATGAAGGAGGAGGATTTAATCGAAGCGAATGAGGATCCTCTAGACCCAGGTGGATATTTCATCGTCAACGGCTCCGAGCGCGTGATAGTTACACAGGAGGACTTGGCTTCCAACGATATTCTCGTAGAGCGCGATGAGCGCATGGGCACGGAGGTAGCGAAGGTCTTCTCCACGCACCGCGGGTTCAGAGCCCTCGTGATAGTGGAGCGCAAAAAGGATTGTATCATAGAAGTATCATTCCCAGCCGTACCTGGGCACTTGTCCTTCGCTGTCTTGATGCGGGCTCTTAGTGTCGAGAGCGACAAGGATATTGTCGAGGCAGTATCGGACGATCCTGAAATAGTCAAAGAATTGTTTGAGAATCTGCAGGAGGCAGCGGAGGTAAAGACGAAGGCAGATGCTCTCGATATAATTGGAAAGAGGGTCGCGATCGGACAGACAAGAGATTACAGATTGCAGCGAGCGCAGGAAGTTTTGGATAGATACTTGCTCCCTCATATCGGCTCGACCTCTGCTGATCGCATCCGAAAGGCGCATTACCTTGGGCGCATGGCGGAACGAGTGATAGAACTCTCGATGAGGAGGCGAGATGTCGACGATAAAGATCACTATGCTAAGAAACGTCTGAAACTCGCCGGCGATCTGCTCGAAAATGTGTTCAGGCTTGCATTCATCAACCTCACGAGAGATATAAAATATCAGCTTGAGCGAGCACACACGCGGGGCCGTGAACTCAACGTAAAAACAGCGGCTCGCGCCGACGTGCTCACTGAGCGCATCAGACATGCGTTGGCGACCGGCAATTGGCCAGGTGGGAGGACGGGCGTCAGCCAGCTTTTGGATCGCATTAATTTCATGGCGATGGTGTCTCACCTGCGTCGCATAGTTTCTCCTCTAAGTCGCAGTCAGCCGCATTTCGAGGCCAGAGACTTGCATTCCACTCACTGGGGAAAAATATGCCCAGTTGAAACTCCAGAGGGGCCAAACTGCGGGCTCGTCAAAAACCTAGCGCTGACGGCTGGGATTTCTACTGGTACCGATGAGGAAAAAGTGGAGCGTTTGATTGGAAAATTGGGAGTCAAAGTCTTGAAGGGAGGTGAGCGCCGAGGCAAGGCGAGCGTATTCATAAATGGACGTTTGATCGGGGTAACTGAAGATGGGAAGATACTTGTCGAAAAGCTCAGGCAGCAACGTCGTAAGGGAGCCTTGAATGAGCAAGTGAACATTTCATATCATGAGGACACGAACGAGGTGACGGTAAATACAGATTCTGGCAGGGTGCGCAGGCCTCTGATAGTTGTCGAGGGTGGAAAGCCGCTTTTGACCGACGAACACATCAAAAAAGCAAAGGCAGCTGACCTCAGCTGGTCGGATTTAATCCACTTGGGTGTGATCGAATATTTAGATGCCGAGGAGGAAGAAAACTTATATATCGCAGTCACCCTCGAGGAGCTGACCCCAGAGCACACACATCTGGAGCTCCATCCACTTTCAATTTTGGGGATAAGCGGAGCATTAGTACCGTACGCTGAGCACAATCAATCGCCGCGCAATACATACGGCGCGAACATGGCGAAGCAGGCCCTTGGTGTCGCTTCCATTAACTTTCAGAAGCGTGTCGATACCCGCGGCCACTTCTTCCACTATCCTCAGACATCGCTTGTCTTGACAAAGATCATGAGCACTGTTGGGTTCGATAGGCGACCAGCTGGGCAGAACTTTGTGGTGGCGATTGCTACGTATGGTGGCTACAACATGGAAGATGCATTGGTGGTCAACAAACAATCTATAGATCGAGGCTTAGGGCGCTCTACATTTTTTAGGCTTTACGAAGCTGAGGAGGGACGTTATCCCGGCGGTCAGGAGGATAAGTTCGAGATACCCAAGGAGGAGATTAGAGGTTACGCGGATGCTAGCTTGTACCGAAACCTCGGCGAGGATGGATTGACGGCAGTCGAGGCGGAAGTGCGCGGCGAGGACGTTTTGGTAGGTAAAACGAGTCCGCCGAGGTTCTTGGAAGAAGTCGATGAATTTGGAATCGCTGCCGAACATGGACGTCGTGAAAGTTCCATAAGGGTTAGGCCAAGTGAAGAAGGCATCGTCGACATGGTTCTTATGACTAGGACCGTAGATGGAAACAAGCTCGCTAGAATCAGCGTACGGGACTTGCGGATTCCGGAGGTGGGGGATAAGCTGGCATCGAGGCATGGTCAGAAAGGAGTAATTGGTATAATACTCGATGCAGCGGACATGCCGTTCACAGAAGAAGGGATTGTTCCTGATGTGATAATCAATCCCCACGCAATTCCTTCGAGAATGTCGGTCGGGCAACTGCTGGAGATGATAGCTGGCAAAGTCGGATCGATGAGTGGGCAACGCGTCGATGGCACACCGTTCAGTGGAACTCGGGAGCAGCAGTTGCGAGAGGCCCTACAAAAATATGGGTTCAAACACACCGGTAGAGAAGTGATGTACAACGGGACAACTGGCGAGATAATCCCAGCGGATATTTTCATCGGCGTATGTTACTATCAGAAATTGCACCACATGGCGGCCGATAAGATTCATGCTAGAGCTCGCGGCCCTGTGCAGGTTCTTACGCGCCAGCCAACTGAAGGCAGGGCGCGCGAGGGTGGTTTACGTTTCGGTGAGATGGAGCGCGACTGTTTGATAGGGCATGGTGCGGCGATGTTGTTGAAGGAGCGTTTGTTGGAAGGGTCCGACAAATATACCGCGTCGGTTTGTGGCAAGTGTGGAAGTTTAGCCGTCCACGATAGACGGCGTGATCGAATGTATTGCCCGCTCTGCGATGAGGAGTCGGACATCAATCCTGTCGAGATGTCGTACGCTTTCAAATTGTTGCTGGACGAGCTGCAGTCGATGTGCATGGCGCCTCGGCTCAAGCTGAGGGACAGAGCATGAGGTGATGGTATGGCGCACGTTCCAAAACTTATCGATGAAGTCAATTTCGGACTACTTTCGCCGGAAAACATACGTAAGATTTCGGTGACGCGAGTAGTCATGGCCGATACTTACGATGAAGATGGTTATCCGATAGAGCGTGGGTTGATGGATTCACGCCTTGGCGTCGTCGATCCAGGTCTCAGATGCAGAACGTGTGGTTCTCGCGCGAAGGAATGCCCAGGTCATTTCGGCCATGTAGAATTGGCGCGCTCTGTTATACATGTCGGCCATGTTGAGACAGTATACGATTGTTTGCGCGCTACTTGCAAGAAGTGCGGCAGGATTTGTCTACCGGAGCAGAAGCTTGAGGATTACCAGAAGCATGTCGAAGAGTTAATGGCAGCAGGACAATCGTGGTGGGGAGTTGCAGATGAAATAGTAAAAAATGTATCTACAGTTAAGCGTAAAAAATGTCCGCACTGCGGTGAAGAATTACAGAAACTCAAGTTCGAGAAGCCAACAGCTTTCGTGGAAGGTAAAAATAGGTTGACTCCAAGCGATGTTCGCGAGAGGCTGGAGCGAATAACGAACGACGACGCTATTCTCCTCGGAATAAACCCAAAGGTAGCCAGACCAGAGTGGATGGTGTTGACAGTCATGCCGGTACCACCTGTCACCGTCAGGCCCAGTATAACTTTAGAGTCAGGCGTTCGCTCCGAGGATGATCTAACCCATAAGCTCGTCGATATCATCAGAATAAATCAAAGGTTGGCTGAGAATATTGAGGCCGGGGCGCCTCACCTTATCATCGAAGACCTCTGGGAGCTTTTGCAATACCACGTCACCACGTTTTTCACGAACGAGGTATCTGGGATTCCTCCTGCTAGGCACAGGTCAGGTCGGGTTCTACGTACGCTCGCGCAGCGCTTGAAGGGCAAGGAGGGACGATTTCGCGGAAACCTTTCTGGCAAGCGCGTTGACTTCTCCGCGAGAACCGTCGTGTCCCCCGATCCTTACATAAGCATAAATGATGTTGGTGTGCCGGAGTACATCGCCAAAAGGCTGACTGTTCCCATCCGCGCTACGAGCCATAACGTTGAAACGCTGCGAGACTTCGTTCGTCGCGGCCCAGATGCTCATCCAGGCGCGAATTATATCCTGAGCCCAGATGGCAAACGCTATGGTTTGCGCTATGCAGACCGCGAGGAACTTGCAAAGACGTTGGAGCCAGGTTTCGTCGTCGAGAGGCACTTGATGGACGGAGATATTGTACTTTTCAACCGGCAACCCTCCCTCCATCGCATGTCGATAATGGCCCACGAGGTTAGGGTCATGCCAGGCAGGACATTTAGGCTTAACCTGTGTGTTTGTCCGCCATACAACGCCGACTTCGATGGCGACGAGATGAATTTGCATGTACCACAGAGCGAGGAGGCCCAAGCGGAGGCGCGCATTCTAATGAGGGTACAAGAGCAAATACTATCGCCACGCTTTGGCGGTCCAATCATCGGTGGTATCCAAGAACACATAACGGGTGCTTACCTACTGACCCACAAGAGCACTTTGCTCACTCGCGATCACGCCCAACAGTTGCTGGCAACAGCAGGCTTGATGAAGGACTTGCCCAAACCGGCTGTAAAGGAGGCAGGTGTCGAGTATTGGACGGGCAAGCAGATATTTAGCATGTTTCTACCGAAGGGTCTGAATTTGACATTCAAGGCGAAGATATGTGAGAATTGCGTTCGTTGCAAAAATGAGGATTGTGATATCGATGGGTATGTCGTCATACGAGATGGGCAGTTGGTTCAAGGGGTAATAGACGCACGTGCGTACAAAGCTCTCGATCGTTGTGAGGTGTTGGATAGAATCGTGAAAGATTATGGCACGAATGCGGCGAGGGAGTTCTTGGATCATGTCACGCGGCTGGCGATAGCGATGGCGGCCATGTCTGGGTTCACCACAGGTATCGACGACGAGGACATACCGGAGGAGGCGAAGGAACGCATAGATGAAGTGCTCGATGATGCGTCCAAAGAAGTTAGGAAGCTGATAGGTGTCTACAACCAAGGTGAGCTCGAACCATTGCCCGGACGTTCTCTGCGTGAAACCCTTGAAATGCGCATAATGGAAGTTCTGGCGGAGAGTCGAGATAAAGCTGGAGAGATAGCTGAGAAGTACCTTGGTTTGGACAACAACGCTGTCATCATGGCTAGGACGGGCGCGCGCGGTAGCATGCTTAATCTCACACAGATGGCAGCGTGCGTTGGCCAGCAATCTGTCAGAGGAGAGCGCCTCAGTAGAGGGTACAGAGGTCGTACTTTGCCGCACTTCAAGCCCGGAGATCTCGGCGCCGAAGCGAGAGGATTTGTCAATGCGAGTTACAAGCGCGGCCTCAAGCCTTTGGAGTTCTTCTTCCATGCCATGGGTGGGCGCGAGGGTTTGGTAGACACGGCTGTACGGACGGCCCAGAGCGGCTACATGCAACGAAGGTTGATCAATGCATTGCAAGATCTTCGTGTTGAATACGATGGTACAGTGCGAGACGATAGAGGCATGATAATCCAGTTCTTGTACGGTGAGGACCAAGTCGACCCAGCTCGCAGCGATAATGGAAAAGCTGTGAATGTCGAAAAAATAATCGATCGGATAATCAGGACGGAGGAATAAGATATGGCAGGAGTTTCTGAGGGCACAATAAAAAGCGAGGTCGACAAGCTGAAGGTAATTTTGCCAGAATCTGTAATTAAGGGACTCGAAGGTGGCCTCCTACGCGTGAGTAAGGAAAGGGCGATAACGCGCAAGCAGCTTGATGACGTATTGGGTACGGTAAAGCAAGCGTATATCAATGCGATCGTCGAGCCAGGCGAGGCTGTGGGCACAGTTGCCGCGCAGTCGATAGGTGAGCCTGGCACTCAGATGACGTTGCGAACTTTCCACTATGCAGGTGTTGCGGAACTCAACGTCACTTTAGGTCTTCCTCGAATTATTGAGATAATTGATGCCAGGAGGGTGCCATCCACGGCCCTGATGACGATTTATCTCACAGGAAAATTAGCCGAAGATAAAAACAGGGCGCGCGCTTTCGCTCAGGGGATAGAGGCCACGACCGTCGAGGATGTCGCCTCCCAGACTGAGATGGACCTCATTAATATGGAGTTTGTGGTAACACTCGATAGGGGCAGGATGCAACAGAAGGAGTTGACACCAACTAAAGTATCGGCCACGATCCACGAGGCGTTGAAAATAGACGCCCCGGTAGAAGGAAATAAGTTGCGAATCAAGCCCCTGACACAGACCCTTTCAGAGTTGCGGCGCACAGCGACCAAGGTGAAAGGTGTGCCGCTTCGAGGTATCAAAGGGATAAATCGAGTTGTCGTTAAAATGGAGGGCAACGAATATGTTGTCTACACAGAAGGTTCAAACCTTGCGGACATTCTCCAGTTGCGTGGTGTTGACCAAACGAGGACGGTGACCAATAACATAAACGAGATCGAAGAAGTCCTCGGTATAGAAGCGGCGAGAAATTCGATAATAATTGAGGCCCTCAAAACGCTTGAAGAGCAGGGCCTCGATGTGGATGTCCGGCACATCATGTTGGTCGCCGACATGATGACCCACGATGGTGATATGAAGCAGGTCGGCAGACATGGCGTAAGCGGAGAAAAGGCCAGTGTTCTGGCCCGCGCTTCGTTCGAGGTCACGACCAAGCACCTTTTGGACGCCTGCATAAGGGGAGAAAAAGATAAACTGAATGGGATAATCGAGAACGTCATAGCTGGTCAGCCAATACCTCTCGGTACGGGTTTAGTCGAGCTTGTGATGCGGAGGGAAGGAAAAGTTGGACATCAATAGGGAGATCCGTCAGGCTGTGGACACAGGGAAAGTCATTCTGGGTTCTGATAAATCGGTAAAATCTGTGAAGCTCGGGCAAGCAAAGCTCGTCATTTTGGCTTCAAATTGCCCAGACGCCGTTCGATCTGATGTGGAGCATTATGTGAAATTGGCGAATATTCCGATCCACGTTTATGAGGGTGATAGCTCGGCCCTCGGTCTCGCATGCGGTAAGCCATTCCTCGTGAGCGTTGTGGCAGTTTTGGAACTAGGGAGTTCGGGGATATTGGGTCTCAGGGGCAAGTAAATGAGCGTAAAACTGAGCGCAGATGATATGCGACACATCGCGCTGTTTGAGAGCATCACTGGAGCTAGCGTAGTTGATTGCTTGGCAGATGAAAAAGGTAAAAAAATAACTTTCATCGTTCGTCCAGGGGATATTGGGCTGGCGATAGGCAAAGGAGGCAGCAGAATAAAGAGGGTCAAACAAACGATGGGCAAGGGCATCGATGTCATAGAGTATTCGGAGAACCCAGTTGAGTTCGTAAAAAACATTCTCTTGCCAGCTAAAGTCGTGGGAGTCAATGTGGTCGAACGTGAGGGGAGGAAGGTGGCTCTCGTCGATGTTGACAGCTCGGATAGAGGTTTGGCGATAGGCCGAGGTGGCCAAAACATTCAACGCGCGAAGCTACTTGCGCTCAGACACCACAATATCCACGATGTATCCTTAACGTGAGTTTTTTAGGGCTCAGGAGTAGAACATCTTACTAATGGTGGAACAATGAGCAAAGGTAGTAGAGGCGAGTTCGCGGCTCGCAAGCTCAGCCATGAGAGGCAGAGGTTCAGATGGAAGCTTGCGGCGTACAAGCGGCGCGTGCTACGCTTGGACGAGAAGGCGGATCCGCTCGAGGGGTCACCTCAAGGCAAGGGGATCGTGCTTGAAAAGGTGGGCGTCGAAGCTAAGCAACCGAACTCCGCGATAAGGAAATGTTGCCGCGTACAGTTGGTCAAAAACGGACGGCAGGTCACGGCCTTCACCCCAGGCGATGGTGCGATAGGTTTCATCGATGAACATGATGAGGTAATAATCGCGGGCATCGGTGGTGCGAAAGGTGGCGCATATGGAGATATCCCAGGTGTTCGCTATAAAGTGACATCTGTGAATAATGTTTCATTGAGGGAACTCGTCTTGGGACGCAAGGAGAAGCCGAAGCGGTGATATCTTGACTTTCAAGTATTTCGAAAAGTGGGGAGCTGAGGGTGTGTCGGTAGCCGATCCTGGACTTCAGAAATACATTCGGTTGGAACCACTCTCCACAGTCCTGCACAGTGGAGGTAAACATGCAAAAAAACAATTTGGTAAAGCTGAGTTGACGATAGTCGAACGTCTGATGAACAAGTTTATGCGCTCTGGCCCAGGCGCTCGGAAGCTCGGCGGCAGGGTCATACGAGGGGCGGGGGCATGTGGGAAGAAACACAAGGCCTACAATATCGTACGGAGATCATTCGACATAATAGAACAGAAGGCGAAAAAGAATCCATTGCAAGTCCTGATAAACGCAGTTCAAAATTCTGCTCCACGGGAAGAAACTACGAGGATCAGCTATGGTGGTATGACCTATCACCTAGCAGTTGATTCAGCCCCACAGCGCAGATTGGATATCGCATTGAAGAACATCGCAGGTGGAGCATTCGCAGCGTCTTTTAGAAACAAGAAAACTATCCAGGAGTGCCTCGCAGATGAGTTGATAATGGCATCAAATAGCGATATGAAGAGCTTCGCCATCGCGCGCAAGGAGGACACTGAAAGGATGGCAAAAGGAGCTAGGTAGGCCGCAAGGCTTTTTAAAGCGCCTATAGAATTGTATTGAGTTATAAACGGAGGGATATTTCATGGCAAAACCACACATGAACATGGTCGTAATTGGCCACGTGGACCATGGCAAGTCCACAACGCTAGGCCGACTTCTATTTGAGAAGGGTCTGGTCGACGCATCTGTAATAAAAAAGTTTGAAGAGATGGGCGACAAAGGCAAGACATTCAAGTTCGCATGGGTCATGGACAGCTTGAAGGAGGAACGAGAAAGGGGTTTGACCATCGACTTGTCGCATCAAAAATTCGAAACGGACAAATACTATTTTACCCTAATTGATGCTCCAGGACACAGGGACTTCGTCAAGAACATGATTACCGGAGCTAGCCAAGCGGACACTGCTATCCTAGTTGTGGCGGCCGACGATGGAATAATGCCTCAGACGAGAGAGCACGCCGCGCTCGCGTTCACCCTTGGCGTCGGGCAGCTAGTCATCGCCATAAACAAGATGGACCTCGTTGGGTACAAGAAAGATATCTACGACAAGTTGAAGTCGGAAATAGTTGAGTTGCTGAGAGGGATAGGATATCGTAACACCGAGAAGTTTGTTTGTGTGCCGATCTCCGGCTTCAATGGGGATAACATCACGAAGAGGAGCGATAAAATGGCGTGGTACACTGGGCCGATATTTGAGGAGGCCCTGAACACATTCGTCGTGCCCGAGAAACCGGTGGACAAGCCGCTGCGCTTACCAGTGCAGGATGTCTACTCTATTACAGGTATAGGGACTGTGCCAGTCGGTAGGATTGAGACGGGAGTGATGAAGACCGGCGAAACAATAATCTTCGAACCCGCGGGCAAAACGGCTGAAGTCAAGTCGATAGAGATGCACCACGAGACAATATCGGAGGCGATGCCGGGCGACAACATCGGCTTCAACATTCGCGGCTTGAGCAAGACGGACATAAGGCGAGGCGATGTGGCTGGGCCAACGAACAACCCGCCGAAGGTCGCAAGCGAGTTTACGGCGAGGATAGCAGTTCTGCAGCACCCGACGGCGGTGGCGGCTGGCTATACACCAGTATTTCACGCGCACACTGCGCAGGTCGCGTGTACCATAAGCGAGATATTGCAGAAGCTTGACCCGAAGACAGGTCAAGTGGTCGAGGAGAAGCCCGAGTTCATAAAGAAGGGCGAAATGGCGACGATCAAGGTGACGCCCACCAAACCGATGGTCATCGAGAAGGCGTCGGAGATACCGCAGCTGAGCCGCTTCGCCATACGCGATATGGGCATGACGATCGCGGCCGGCGTGTGCGTCGACCTAACGCCCGCAAAGAAGGCAGCCTGAAATCTTTTATCCCTTGCTAGCCCCTATAGAGTGGGGACTAAATTGCAGAAGGCAAGGATTCGTCTTTCGAGCGTGGATGCGAAAAAGCTCGATGAGGTATGCAAGCAGATCATAGGCATAGCAGAGCGAATAGGTGTAAAGAGAGCTGGGCCCGTGCCACTTCCTACGAGAAGGATAATCATCCCCACGAAGAAGGCTCCGGACGGCGAGGGCACGATCACTTGGGACAAGTGGGAGCTGCGCGTGCACAAGCGCCTCATCGATATGGAGGCGGACGAGCGAGCGATGCGGCAGATAATGCGCATTCAGGTACCCGAGGATGTCCATATCGAGATCGAGCTCAAGACCTAGTTTTGTTCACCAATTGTTTTTTAGCCGAGTTATGAGAAACTTTTATTCGAGCCGGGGTAGCCAAGCCAGGTAAGGCGCCGGATTTGAGATCCGGTTACCCTCTCGGGTATCAAGGGTTCAAATCCCTTCCCCGGCGCCAGGTGTCAACATGAAAAAATTTGAGTGGGTCGAGCATCCGAGCGATATAGGTTTTCGTGCATATGGCAAGAACCTAGCTGAAGCCTTCGAGAATGCCGCGCTTGCGTTTTTTGAAGTCATGATCGATACAAGCAAAGTGAGGCCGCGCGAGGAGGTCAAGGTCGAGCTGGAAGCCGAGGATGAAAAAGCGCTACTGTACGACTGGCTCGAACGTTTTCTTTACCTGCGTGACGCTGATGGGCTGGTCATGTCGAAGTTCAAGGTGGAGGAGCTCAAACGCTCGAACGGTGGTTTTAGAATCAAGGCCAAAGCGTGGGGCGAAAAATTCGACCCCAAAAAGCATGAGCCAAAAGTCGCGATAAAAGCCGTGACCTATCACATGATGGAAATCAAACGTGAGAAGGGCGAATGCTCGGTGCAGGTGGTAGTCGACATATAGTTTCCAAAATGTTTTCATTTTCAACCAAAGGATATTAACATCGCAATCATCTTTAGTTTGGGATAAAATGATATGGGCGGGTAAAATTAAGCAAATTGACGACGTACGATGGGAGATTCCTCAGGACTTCAGGCGCGGTATGCGTGTACCAGCTAGGATTTACGCAGACGCGGAGATGCTCAATGATATGGGAAAAGACCTTACGCTTGAGCAGGCCGTGAATGTGACTTTCCTGCAGGGTATCTACAAATATTCGATAACGCTCCCTGATGGGCATCAAGGTTATGGGTTTCCGATAGGTGGAGTCGCTGCTACCGACGCTGAAACTGGCGTCATCAGCCCAGGGGGGGTGGGATATGATATCAATTGCGGCGTCCGGCTGTTGCAGACGAGTATGGAAAAAAAAGACGTCGAGCCAAAGCTCCGTGAGATAGTCGAGGCGTTGTTCAGAAATGTGCCTTCTGGTTTGGGCAGCACAGGCCACGTTAAACTAACACCAGCCCAGCTCGACGAAGTGCTCGAGCGTGGCGCACAGTGGGCCATCGAGAACGGCTTCGGCTGGAAGGAGGATCTGGAGCGGCTTGAGGAGAAAGGTTGCATGGCGGGCGCAGATGCGAAGAAAGTGAGTGTAGAGGCGAAGCATCGTGGCTTTCCACAGCTCGGAAGTTTGGGTAGCGGCAATCATTTCTTGGAGGTACAAAAAGTTGATAAAATCTACGATCAAGAGGTCGCTAAAAAGTTCGGCATCGATCACGAGGGGCAGGTCACTGTCATGATTCACACGGGCTCCCGCGGGTTGGGGCACCAAGTGTGCTCTGACTACCTGCGGATGATGGAGAAGGTTGTTCGTCAGTACAAGATAGAGCTGCCAGATCGGGAACTGGTCAACGTGCCAGTGAATTCCCCCGAAGGTCAAGCTTACTTTGCGGCCATGGCATGCGCGGCCAACTACGCTTGGGCCAACCGCCAGATGATAGTGCACTGGGTCAGGCAATCCTTCGAGCAGGTTTTCGGAAAGGACGCCGAGAGCTTGGGTCTGCACATAGTTTACGACGTGGCGCACAACATCGCCAAGCTTGAGGAACACAGCATCGACGGCGGGAAGCGCAAGGTATACGTGCATCGCAAAGGTGCCACGCGCGCATTCGGCCCTGGCCACCCAGACGTGCCAGCGATGTATCGCGATGTTGGTCAGCCTGTGTTGATTCCGGGGGACATGGGCACCGCGAGCTATGTGCTCGTTGGGACGGAGCAAGCGATGCAGGAAACTTTTGCTTCCACAGCTCACGGTGCTGGGCGGCACCTGAGCAGGACCGCGGCCCTCAATCAGTTCTGGGGCGAGGAGGTCAAGAAACAGCTGGAATCGCGAGGGATAATTGTCCGAGCGGCGAAGATCTCGGTGATAGCCGAGGAAGCTCCGGGGAGCTACAAGTCTGTGGATAAAGTTGCGGAGATATCCCACAAGGCAGGGATCGCTCGCAAGGTGGCGAGGTTGGTCCCGATGGGAGTTACAAAGGGTTAGTCAACGATGAAAAAATCAAGAACCTCTCTATCTGTATTGTTGCCGGCTTCTTTCTTAGCGGATGCTGATACTCTACAGCAGAAGACCATGAAGGCTGGCTTCATCGGCCGTGCGTCTGCTATCTTTCACATTTCGAAAATTGTCATCTACAATGATGATGATCCGCGAGTTTCAAATCAAACTGTAGAGGCCAAGTTGCTGTTGACGCTTTTGCAGTATATGGAGACGCCGCAATATCTTCGAAAAATGCTCTTCCCGATGAGAGGAGAACTGCGTTACGCTGGATTGTTACCACCTCTACGCACACCACACCATCCGCTCGGGGATGAAAAGGCTAAGCAGGGCGATTACCGTGAGGCAGTGGTGTTGAGTTCGAGTGAAAACCGCAGTATCTTGGAACTCGGTTTGCCCCAAAAAGGTGTTTTAAACCAAAGGTTGAGGGTTGGTGAGAGGGTCACAATAAAACTTGGCAAACTTGTTGGAAATGAAATCGAAGTGGAGCTAGTTTCCAAAGCGGATGTCGGTGAGTACTGGGGGTATGAAGTCAAGCTTTCGGGAAATCTCGCGGATGCTTTAAAAGAGGCAAACGCAGATTATGTTATAGGGACGTCTCGCTACGGCCAAAATTTATATGAGGCCGTAAATGCGATAAAAAGTAGCAACCCAGGCAACATGGCAGTGGTCTTCGGGGGGCCTCATGCGGGGCTCCTCGAGATCTGCAAGTGCCAGGGCATCGACGCGAAGGAGCTCTTCGATGTCGTGGTAAACACAATCCCCAATCAGGGGACTGCAACTGTCAGGACGGAGGAGGCGCTCATCGCCACCCTCACGCTCCTGAACGTGCTGCTCGGGGGGTAAAAAAATGGGAAGGAGACCACACCATCCGAGGCGCGGCTCGCTGGCGTACATGCCGCGAGTGCGGGCGCCAAGACCAGTAGCCCATGTGCGGGTATGGCCAGCTGATGCTATCTTGCGGTTGCAGGGCTTCGTCGGGTACAAGGCGGGCATGACGCACGTTTTCATGATTGATGATCGTAAAGGAAGTCTCACCGCGGGACAAGAGATAGTCACGCCAGCAACGGTGATAGATGTGCCCCCGCTTGTTGTATGTGCAATAAAACTTTACGGCCAAACGACTCGCGGCTTCAACACTTTGATGGAAGTTTGGTCGAGCGCGCTTTCCAAGGACCTTGCTCGTGTTTTAGTTGTTCCAGAAAAATATGATCAACAAAAAGCTTTGTCGGAGGCTGAGGCCCTCGTCAAAGATGGAAAAGTTGTTGAAGTGAGATTGCTCTCGCATACCCAGCCACGTCTGAGCAGCGTGCCGAAGAAAAAGCCCGACCTCGTCGAGATAAGCATCGGCGGCCCATCGATCGGGGAAAGATGGAATCGCTCCAAGGAGTTGCTCGGAAAACAGATAAAAGTGACCGATGTGTTCAAGGAGGGCGAGTTCGTCGATGTTTCTGCGATTACCAAGGGTAAAGGTTTCCAGGGTCCGGTCAAGCGCTGGGGTATAAAAATTTTGCCACGCAAGCAGGACGATGGCTCGCGCCAAGTTGGTACCCTCGGTCCGTGGAAGCCCTCTCGCGTGATGTGGACGGTTCCGGGCCCAGGTCAAATGGGCTACAATCAGCGCACGGATATCAATAAGCGCATTTTGAAGTTGGGGGTCAAGGGAGAAGAAGTGACGCCGAGCGGTGGATTCATGCGCTACGGTCCGGTGAAAAGAGATTATGTGTTGTTAGCCGGTTCGATACCTGGGCCGGCGAAGCGCCTTGTGCACCTCAGGCGCGCGATGAAGGGGCCGGCGCAAATAGCACCCCCATCTGTTACCTCGATAAGCATTGTTTCTCAACAGGGTGTATGAAATGGTTCATGTTTATTCTCTCGAAGGAAAGCCGACGGAAGAAATAGACCTACCCTCAATTTTTTATGAGGAGATAAGGCCCGATTTAATAAAGCGCGCGGTAATCTCCGCTCAGACTGCGAGGATTCAGCCATGGGGAGCGGACACGATGGCCGGGAAGCGGACTTCGGCTCACACATGGGGCAAGGGCCATGGTGTCGCTCGTGTTCAGCGCGTGAAGGGCAGCAGGTCTCCCGCGGCGGGGCTGGGAGCATTTTCGCCGCAGACTGTCGGGGGCAGGAGGGCTCATCCACCAAAGGTTGAGAAAATACAACATGAGCGAATCAACAGGAAAGAAAGACGGCTGGCGATCAGGTCAGCCATAGCTGCAACGAAGGAGAAAAAACTTGTTGAATTGCGAGGTCATTCGGTAGATAACATTTCTGAACTACCTATGGTCGTCGTGGATGATATTGAGGAGATCAAGAAGACCAAGCAAGCGAAAGAGTTGCTCGAGAAGCTTGGGGTTTGGTCCGATGTTGAGCGAGTGATAAATAGCCGAAAAGTTAGGGCCGGTAGAGGCAAGATGAGGGGCAGGCGTTATCGTCAAGCGGTAGGGCCGTTAATCGTGGTTGGCCAGAAGAGAGGCGTCGAACTTGGAGCTGGAAACTTGCCCGGTGTCGACGTTGTCAAGGTCGAGGTTTTAGGGGCGGAGAATCTTGCTCCTGGTGGTGTGCCGGGCCGGTTGACGATATGGACGAAGTCAGCAGTTCAAAAACTAGCTGGAGGACTTTTTAGATGATTGACCCTCACAAGGTGCTGCTCTACCCACAGATGACAGAAAAGGCGGTGAAGCTCATAGAGGCTGAGAACAAGCTGACGTTCATCGTAGCTCAGGGTGCGACGCGCAGCGATGTCAAGAAGGCCATCGAAGTATTGTTTGAAGTAAAAGTGGAGGACGTCAATATAGAAATCATGCCGAATGGGCGAAAGAGGGCGTATGTGAAACTCGCGCCAGAGTTTATGGCTGATGAGATAGCGAGTAAACTAGGGATGGTGTAGATGGGAAAGCGATTGAGGCTTCAAAGGCGGGGGAAGGGCTCCCCTGTATACAGGGCGAAGTCCTTCAGGCGGTTGGGCGAGGTCAGGCTTCCGCCTGTGCTAAAGGATAGTATAGAAACTGTAGTAGTCGATATACTTCACGATCCCGGCAGGGGCGCTCCAGTCGCGAGGGTGAGGTACGCAAATGGAGAAGAACGCTTAGTATTGGCTCCAGAAGGGATCAAGGTCGGAGATAAACTGACATGTGGCATCTCCGCTCCAGTTGAGCCGGGTAATACACTTTTTTTGGCCGAAGTTCCTGAGGGCACTTTGATACACAATATCGAGTCGCAGCCGGGCGATGGGGGACGTTTCGTCAGGTCGCCTGGCGCTTACGCTACTCTAATAGCTCATGAGCTTGGACGGGCGACCATCCAATTACCTTCAGGTGAGATAAAAGAATTTGACCCACGTTGTCGCGCCACGATCGGCGTAGTCGCAGGCGGTGGCCGCGGGGATAGGCCGTTTATGAAGGCTGGCAAGCGACACCATTTGATGCTCGCGAAGGGCAAACCTTATCCAAAGGTTCGTGGAGTTGCGATGAACGTCGTCAACCACCCATTCGGTGGAAGAGGTAAGCACGCTGGCAGACCAAAGACGGTGGCGAGGGGTGCTTCGCCTGGGCAAAAAGTAGGGTTAATATCGGCGAGACGAACTGGCAAAAGGTGAGATAAGTGCCGAAGAAATTTATATTCAAGGGGTATGGGCTGGAGGAGCTACAAAAGTTGTCGATGGACGATTTCGCCAAGCTGTTGCCGTCTCGTCAGAGGCGATCGCTCTTGCGTGGGCTGCCGACCACACATAAAAAATTGCTCGAGAGAACTCGCAGCGCGAGGGAGCTCCAGGAGAAGGAGAGCAAGGCAGTAACTGTTCGCACTCACTGTCGCGACATGTTGGTTCTACCGGAGATGGTTGGACTAAAATTTGGGATCTATACTGGGAAGGAGTTTGTGATTGTCGAAATCAAACCAGAGATGATCGGGCACCGCCTTGGAGAGTTTGCTCAGACGCGGAGGAAGGTCACGCATGGGACGCCGGGTATAGGCGCTACCAGAAGTTCGATGTACATTCCATTGAAGTGATCAAAATGCCGAAGTATGGTTATTCAGCTGAGGTCGAGGGGCCTTTCGCCAGAGCTTTCGGGAAGGAGATGAGGGTCTCGCCGAAGCACGCGATGGAGGTTTGTCGCGCCATTCGAGGGATGAAACTGACGGTGGCGAAGGATTATCTGCAAGATGTGGTCAAGAAGAAGAAAGCTGTACCATACAGGAGACATAAAAAGAAGATAGCGCACCGTGGAGGGATGACGAGCGGAGACGCGGGGCAGTACCCGGTGAAGGCGGCTAACGCGATACTTGAGGTTCTTGCAAATGCTGAAGCAAATGCGAAGTATAAAGGTATGGATGAAGAAAAGCTGAGGATCGTGCACGTGAGCGCTCAGAAGGGCATAACCATCCCCGGATTCCTGCCGCGGGCTTTTGCTAGAGCTACACCTTTCAGTAAACCGACGTCTAACATCGAGATAATTTTGAAGGAGGTATCCTAGTGCCAGTCGAGCGAGCAATAATCAAGCGTGGAATGAAAAGGGCTGGGCTCGAAGAGTTCCTTGAGAAGGAGCTCGAGAAAGCTGGCTATGGTGGAGTCGATGTTAAACGAGTTCCGATGGGCACGAGGGTTGCGTTGTACGTGGAACGCCCAGGAATAGTTATAGGTCGCAAAGGGCGGAGCATCAAAGACCTGACAGAGACGCTCGCCAAAGAATATGACATAGAGAACCCACAGGTGGAAGTTGTCGAGATCAAGTCACCGGAGTTGAACGCCAAGGTGATGGCGAAACGTTTGGCCTTCATGCTCGACCGCGGCATAAGCTCCAGGCGCGCAGGTTACATAATGTTGCGCCGGATAATGCGTGCGGGGGCAAGAGGAGTAGAGATAGTAATATCTGGGAAAATATCGGGGGAACGTCATCGCACGCAGCGCTTCTACGATGGTTACCTTAAGAAAGCTGGTGAGCCAGCGTTAAGTCTGGTCAGCTATGGGTTCGCTGAGGCGAAGCTGAAACTCGGTATGGTGGGCGTAAAAATCAGAATAATGCCACCAGGTGTGCGGCTTCCAGATGAGATTCGATTTTTGGAGGAGGAAAAGAAAGTCGAGGCCAAACCAACAGAGGAGGCACAGCCAACTGCCGAGGTGCAGGAGAAAGTACCAGAAGCAGTTGAGGTGGAGCCAGCTGAAACACCTCCAGAGGAGCCCCAAGAAGCAAAACCCGAGGATGAAAAACCACCCGAAGGAGAGGAGAAGAGTGGCGATACTTAGGTCAGATGAGATCCGTGACATGAACATCGACGAGATGAAGACGAAGCTCATGGAGCTACGGTCCGAGCTGGCGAGGGAGCGGGCGGTAATTGCATCTGGCGGGTCGCTCGAAAACCCAGGGAGGATACGTGAACTCAAACATAGCATCGCAAGGTTGCTCACGATAATAAAAGAAACTCAGAAAAGAGGAGGTGCACGGAAAAGTGCCGGAAGTATGTGAAGTGTGCGGGTTGCCCAAGGAGCTCTGTGTCTGCGAAGAGATAGCGCGCGAGCAGCAGAGAATAAATGTCTACTCGATGAAGCGGAAGTTCGGAAAAAAAGTGACGATCGTCGAGGGCATCGATGAAAAACAGCTCGACCCCAAGGAGTTGACGAAGAAGCTGAAGTCGAAGCTCGCATGCGGTGGGACCTGGAAGGATGGCAGGATAGAGCTGCAAGGTAACCACACGATGCGCGTCAAAGAGGTGCTCGTGGAGATGGGCTTCTCGCAGGACATGATAAACATAAAGTAAGGTGGAAAATATGCCGATAACGAAACAAAATGTGTCGAAGCACGAGTTGATTGGCCTAGAGGCGAGGGTGGTCAATAGTTCGGATAAGAACTTGATCGGTACATATGGCACCATCATCGATGAGACAAAGGACATGCTCGTCATCGATCAAGTCGGAAAGCCGAGGATAGTGCAGAAGAAAAGTTCCACCTTTAAGCTGACCTTGCCTAGCGGAGAAGATATCGATGTCGACGGAGCGAAGCTCGTCGCCAGGCCAGAGGATAGGATAAAGAAGAGGGTGAAATGATGGTCGGACTTGGTATAGAACCACCGAAGGAAAAGTGCGATGATAAGAATTGTCCATTCCACGGCAAGCTGTCGGTCAGAGGGCGCGTTTTTACAGGCATGGTGGTCAGCGACAAGATGTCTAAAACTGTGGTGGTTGAGTGTGAGCACATGCACAAAGTTAGCAAGTACGAGCGCTACGAGCGTAGAACGTCGAAGCTTCATGCGCACAATCCGCCTTGTATAAATGCGCGCATCGGCGACAAGGTCAAGTTCATGGAGTGTCGGAAGTTAAGCAAGACGAAGACATTTGCGATAGTTCAGAGGATGGTGGCTTGAAATGGGTAAGAAGGGTGCAGGTACATCGATTGGTGTTTCACCAGTGACACCGGTGAAGGCGCTCATGGTTGGTAGCAGGCTCCTGTGTGCTGACAACACTGGAGCGAAGGAGCTGCAGATCATCATGACGATAAAATACACGGGCACGCGAAGACGCACGCCGAAAGCTGGCGTAGGAGATATGGTGGTCGCATCCGTCAAGAAAGGCACGCCGGAGTTGCGCAAACAAATTGTACGCGCGATCATTATCAGGCAAAGAAAGGAATACCGCCGCACGGATGGTATTCGTATAAAATTTGAGGACAATGCAGCAGTTTTGATGACTCCTGAGGGGGCGCCGCGTGGTTCGGAGATAAGGGGGCCGATAGCTCGCGAAGCTATCGAGCGTTGGCCACGCGTGGCAGGTATAGCTGCGATAGTCGTTTAGGTGAGATGATGAGTTCAAAACAACCACGAAAGCAACGTCTACGCCTCTATTCGGCGCCACTGCACGTGAGACACAAACACTTCGGTGCGAGGCTGAGTGACGATTTGAACAAAGAGCACAAGTGCAAGACTCTTCCTGTGCGCAAGGGTGACAAAGTAAAGATCATGCGCGGTGACTTCAAGGGCATCGAGGGAGATGTCACAGAAGTGGATATGAAACGTTATCACATTTTTGTCACCGGCGTTACTACTGCAAAAGCTGATGGAACTCAGGTGACGCGACCAATTCACCCCTCGAACGTTATGATAACCAAACTCAAGTCGGATAAGGAACGTGATAAAATACTGAAGAGGAGGGCAAAAGTTGGCAAAGAAGGGACAAAGTAGGCACCTCAAGCGATACGCAGCATCCAAAGTGCTCAAGTTGCCGCGCAAGTCGATCGTTTGGATGGTCAAACCAGCCCCCGGGCCACATCCAAGCGGTGAGAGCATACCGTTGCAGCTCGTGGTTCGAGAGTACTTGGGTCTCGCGCGGACAGCCAGAGAGGGGGGTAGGCTGTTGAACGAAAAACACGTTCTTGTGGACGGCAGAGTCAGAAAAGATTCGAAGTTTCCCGTCGGATTGATGGACGTCGTGCAGTTGCCAACTTTGAACAAAAGTTATAGAGTTTTGTTGAATACACGGAGACGCTTGGTTTTGTGTGATATTCCGCAGGAGGAAGCTCGGTTCAAGCTGTGCAAGGTAGTCAGGAAAAGCACGATATCTGGTGCGCGTGTCCAGCTCGCATTTAACGATGGGAGGACGCTCGCTGGGGACTTTGGAGAATTTAAGCTTAGAGATACAGCAAAGCTATCCCTACCTGATCAGAAAATCCTCGAACGAATTGCATTTGGAAACGGAGTGGTAGCTTTAGTCACAGGGGGGGCGAACGTTGGGAAAGTGGGCAAGATAGTGGAAGTAAAAATGATCGAGGGCACTCAGCCAAATATAGTGATTCTTGAGGCCCCAGATGGCACGACATTTCAGACTTCAGAGGACTACGTGTTTGTGGTCGGGAAGGAAAAACCGATTGTAACTTTGGCGGGGTAATCGAATGAATCCGATGCGTGATGTCAAAATCGAAAAAGTGACTTTGAACATAGGCGTAGGTGAGGGCGGTGACAAACTCGTCAAAGCAGAAAAGGTCATGGAAAAAATCATGGGGAGAAAACCAACCAGGACATTTGCAAAGAAGTCAGTTCGAGATTTCAAAATAAGGCTCGCGGACCCGATAGGGTGCAAGGCCACATTTCGGGGCCAAGAAGCTGAGAAGATACTAAAAAGAACGTTTGAAGCTGTTGAGAAAAAATTGAGCTCCAGAGTTTTCGATACTCAGGGCAACTTTTCATTTGGAGTTAAGGAGCACATCGATATCGCCGGCGTAGATTATGATCCGGAAACAGGCATTTTCGGTATGGATGTTTGTGTCACGTTGTGTAGGCCAGGTTACCGAATCAAGCACCGAAGATGCAAGCAACGAGATATCCCGGCGGCTCACCGCGTGACTAAAGATGATGCTATAAACTTCGTGAGCCAGAAGTTCGGGGTACAGGTGGTCTGATGACGAAGCGTAAATTTGGTAAGGGTGCTCATAAATGCGTGAAGTGCGGCAGGTCTGGCCCAGTTTATCAGTGTTACGGGTTGAACATGTGTAGAAGGTGCTTTAGGGAGATGGCGCCGAAGATGGGCTTCAAGAAGTACAAATAGGTGAAAAAAAATGTTGATGGATCCTCTTGCAAATGCGTTGTCGGCGGTAAGGAGCTACGAAAAAGCCAGAAAGATGAAGATAATTGTAGCTCCAGCTTCTAAGCTCGTTGGTCATGTGCTGCGCGTCATGCAGCAGGATGGCTTCATCGGAGAATTTGAATTTATCGACGATGGAAAGGCGGGAAAGTTCCGGATTCAGTTGCTAGGCAAGATCAATGAGTGTGGGGTCATCAAACCTCGGCATGCTGTCAAATGTGATGAGTATGAGAAATGGGAAAAGAGGTATCTACCCGCGGCCGGGTTTGGAACATTGGTGGTTTCGACGCCAAAGGGGATCATGGGTCATTCCACTGCGAAGGATCAGAAATTTGGGGGGCGCCTCTTGGCGTTCGTGTACTGAGGTGTTTGTATGGCGGCAGCAAGTATCGCAGAAGAAGTCAAAATACCCGAAGGAATCCAGGCGAAGCTAGATGGCAAGCTTATCGAAGTCAGTGGGCCGAAGGGCAAGCTCGTTCGCAGGTTCGACATCCAGGGGATAGGGCTCAAGCAGAGCGATGGTGCGATAATAGTTGAGGCGGCTCTCCCAAGGCGTAAGCAGCGCTCGGCAGTTGGTGCAATTAAATCTCACCTCCAAAACATGTTCGATGGTGTGAAGGATGGGTTCAAATATAAACTCAAAATCGTCTACGCACATTTTCCGATAACTGCGAAGGTTGAGGGTAAGAAATTACTGATACAAAATTTTCTCGGAGAGAAAAGCCCGAGGGTAGCGAAAATCGTTGGAGATGTGAACGTCAAAGTTGAAGGTGACGAAGTAACCGTAGAAGGAATAAACAAGGAAGAAGTGGGTCAAACCGCGATCAACATAGAACAGGCGACGGTCGTCAGATACCGCGATC